>NZ_JAGPXJ010000054.1:0-50469 GCF_018070605.1 Streptomyces sp. B15 | reverse complement strand
TGCCCGAACTGCTCACCCTGCGCACAGAGGAGTTCGGGCAGCGGCACTTCATCGTCGCGGCGCCGGACGGCGTCATGATCGACGTCATCACCGTCGTCCCGGCGACCGGCGAGTACGCCGGGCAGTACGCCTCAGGCCACGCTCCCCGTCCCTAGGACGTGCGGCAGGTCCCCAGCCGCTCACCGATGTCCGCGGGAGCCTCGCCCGCAGGATCAGGCGCCGGGACGGCCCCGCCGCGGGGCGTCCGGGTGCGATAGGAGTGGCCGAGCTCCGGGCCGAGGCCGAAGTAGTGGCGGAAGTTGTAGATGAGCGGGCTCCAGGCGGCCGGATCGATGTGATCGGTACCGGCCACGACGATCCGGGGATCGGCATGGACCTTCTCCACGACGGCCTCCGCGATGACGCACTCCCCGGAGACGTCCGGCCGCAGCCGCCGGACGCGGGCCTCGAACTGGATTGGGCACTCGGCGACACGGGGCGGCCGTACGGTCTCGGACGGCGCCGCGCGCAGTCCCGCCGCGGCGAACTTGTCCGGCTCGTAACGGCAGCCGGCCGGCTTCATCGCCGGTACCGGGTATCTGCCGGTCAGCGGCGCCAGCCGTTCCACCGCGGGCCACAGCGCCGGTGTGGGCAGGTTGATCACAAGGTCCGGCCGGTCGCCCAGGTTCCGCGCGGTCTGCCCCTCCCGGCCCAGACCGAGTACGACCGTGCGCCCGAGCGCCCACGCCGAGGACATGGGCGCGAGGTTGTACGAGCCGTCCTGGTTCTCCGTCGAGAGGAGGACGACCGGGGTACCGAAGTAGAGGATGCTCGGCTCCACCACCGTGTGGGAGGCGGGTACGGGGGAGGCGGCGGCCGGCGCGGAGCCGGTGTCGGTCGGTGCGCTGTTCATGGCCCGGAGCCTAGGAACCGGACGCTTCGGCGGGCGCCGAACCGCGGCGGGCGATAATCGTGCCCATGAGCACTCGACACACCCGCGCTTCCGGCCCCGACCTGGCCTGCGTCGCCAGGCTGCTGGCCGACGGCACCCGCGCGGGTTTCTGTCTGGCCCTGCTCGACGGCCGGGCGTGGACGGCGACCGAGCTGGCACGCCACATGGGCGTGGCGGCCTCCACCGCGACCGAGCATCTGAACGCACTCGTGAGCGGAAGCCTGCTCGTCGAGGAACGCCAGGGGCGGCACCGCTATGTGCGGCTGGCCGACCCCCATGTCGCCGAGCTGATCGAGAACCTCGCCGCGATCGCGCCCACCCGTCCCGCGCCGCCCCGTTCGCTGTCGGCGGCCGGTCGCCGCCGCGCCCTGGCCCACGCCCGCACCTGCTACGACCACCTCGCCGGAGCCGTCGGCGTCGCCATCAGCGACGCGCTGACCGCCCGGGGCCTGCTGGACTGGGACGGCGGACTCAGGCTCACCGCCCAGGGCGAGGCCTGGCTCCAGGACCTGGACATCGCCCCGACGACCGGGACCCGTCGGCCGGCGGTGCGGTCGTGTCTCGACTGGACCGAACGCCGCCCCCATCTGGCGGGCGCCGTCGGCGCAGCGCTGTGCCGGCACGCGTTCACCGCCGGGTGGATCACCCGCATCGGCACCACCCGTGCCGTGACCGTCACAGCCGTCGGCCGACAAGCCCTCCACGACCACCTCGGCCTCCCGGACGAGGTGCTCCAGCCGCAGCTGTGAGCCCTCCGGCCCACCTCACGGCTCGGGAACCCGCAGCGGGAGGAGGTCGGGGCGTTTGGCCTGGATGTGGTCGCCGGAGGACTCGCCACGCAGTCGGCGGCCGATCCACGGCAGGAGGTACTGGCGGGCCCAGTACAGGTCGTCCCGCCGGGAGGCGGTGGGGCCCGGTGTGCCCGGCCAGGGTTCGTCCGGGCTCGTGCGCGGCTCCATGCCCAGCACTTCGGCACACCGCATGGCGACGCGCCGGTGCCCCTCGGGGGACAGATGGAGACGGTCCTCGTCCCACGCCCTGCGGTCCTGGACAGCCCGTAGCGACCACAGGTCGAGCACCGGGCAGCCATGGCGGTCCGCGACCGCGCGCAGATGGCCGTTATAGGTGGCGATCCTGCCCCTCAGATGGCGCAGCAGGGGGAAGTTGCGGGTGTCGAAGCCGGTGCACACCACCACAGTGCCGACGGTCGTGCGGAGTTCGGTCAGCGCCGCCTCGTAGCGCTCGGCGAGGGCGTCCGGGTCGGAGCCGGGGCGCAGGATGTCGTTGCCTCCCGCGCAGAACGTCACCAGATCGGGGGCGAGTTCCTTGGCGCGCGGCACCTGCTCGGCGATGATCTGGTCCAGCAGACGCCCACGTACGGCCAGATTGGCGTAGCGGAAGTCCTCTCCGGCCGCCTCCGCCAGCAGTTGGGCGAGCCGGTCGGCCCAGCCGACGAAGACTCCGCCGGGGCCCGGGTCCCCGACACCCTCGGTGAAACTGTCCCCGATCGCCGTGTACGAGGCGATAGGGGGTGCCGTTTCCGATGACCACTTACCTGTCGCGCCTGTCACGATACGCATTTCATCAGGACGGACCGACACGTACGAAAGCGGGGTCCGGGCCGACCGGGCTGCCGACCGCGTTCCGGGCCGTGCCGCCTCCGTTTTGCGGGGAGGCCCCGTGGGCGGGGTAGGTTTGCGGAGTGAGCGCACGATTCCAAGAGCTCGACTGGCGGCCGACCGAGATGGGAGCCATCAGTCTGCGGCGCCGCCGGGACCCTTCCTCCGGGGCGGACGTGTACGAGGTCAAACTCGATGACGACTTCCTCATGTCCAGCCTCTTCACGGAGGGGGAGGTCGCACTGGCGCGGCTCGGTCTGGCCGCGGCGCCGGCAGGGGCCGAACTGGATGTCGTCGTGGGCGGTCTCGGCCTCGGCTGCACGGCGGAAGCGGCGCTGCGGGACCAGCGGGTGCGCTCGCTGCTGGTCGTCGAGGCGCTCGGCGAAGTGATCGAGTGGCATGAGCGACAGCTGATTCCGGCCGGTGCCCTGCTGCTCGGCGACTCGCGATGCCGTCTGGTGCACGGCGACTTCTTCGCCCTCGCCGCCGATGAGCGGGGCTTCGACCCGCAGACGCCGCGGCGGCGCTTCCACGCGATCCTGCTGGACATCGACCACTCGCCGCGGCACGTGCTGCGACCGGGCAACGCCGCCCTCTACGAGCCCGCAGGTCTGCGGCGCCTGGCCGGAAACCTGCACCCCGGCGGGGTCTTCGCCCTGTGGTCCGACGATCCCCCGGACGAGCGTTTCACCGCCGCTCTGCACGAGGTGTTCCAGGAGGCCGAAGCGCACACGGTTGCCTTCGACAACCCGGTCCTGGGCGGCACTTCGGCCAACACCGTCTATGTGGCCCGCACCCCGGCGTAACAGCCCGCGGCGCGACAGCCCGCAGCACACGGGCATGCGCCGACGGCGCCACCCGCCACACCGCCGTCCGCTCCGCCGACGCCGCATCCGCTCCGGCCCTCTGACGTGGGGCGACGAGCCGGTCACGCACGCGACCGGCAGGTCCCGGTGCGGCGTTTGCCTGGCGGAGCCCGCCGCGCGACCCTGAAAAAGGAGGTACCTGTCAGCCAAGGGAAGAAGGTGCCCTCGATGCGCAAGGTAGCGGACTGCAGGGATTACCCGAGCGAGTCGAACTGCACGCTCACCATCGCCGGTGAGGAGGACGAGGTGGTCCGGGCCGCGGCCGAACACGCTGCCTCCGTCCACGGCCACGCCGACACACCTGAGCTGCGCGAGGATGTGCGCAAGATGCTGAAGGACGAGAAGTCGCCGCAGGCTGCCTGATCGCCGGCGCTCGCTCGTTCGGTCCCGGTCGGCCCGGTCGGTACGGCCGTTGGACCACTCCCCCGCCGGGCCCGGCCCACGCCTCCGGAGTGCCGGGTCTCCCGCTCACAGCGTCCTGGTCATGAAGACGCTGTGCGGGTCTCGCTTGTAGTCGGCGAACGGCTCGCAGTAGTCGAATCCGCATTTCTCGTAGAGCCTGCGTGCCGGCAGGAAGAAGTCCGCCGACCCCGTCTCCAGACTCAGCCGGGCGAACCCCATGGCCCGGGCCTCGGCGAGGATGTGCTGGAGCAACCGGGACGCCACCCCGCTCCTTCGCCGCACCGGTCTGGTCCGCATCGATTTCAGTTCCGCGTGGCGCGGGTCCAGCGTCTTGAGCGCGCCGCACCCGACCAGAACCTCGCCGTCCAGGGCCGACCAGAACGTTGTTCCGGGCTTGCGCAGACCGTCGAGATCCAGCGCGTGCTTGCTCTCCGGAGGCGTGAGGGACCGCATCTGCTGGACGTGTTCTTCAAGGAACGCGGCCGTCTTCGGGCCGGAGAGATCGTCCACCACGATCTTCAGCTGACTCACCTCGGGCTTCCCCTCCTCGCTCACCTGACGGGACCGGCGGGGCCGAGCGGGGCGCCGCGTCTCGCCGACGCTTCGCTCTTCCCGACTCTTCCCGAGTCCTTCCCGTCGAACTGCTCGAAGCCGAGGCTATGTCGAGCACGACGAGCGCCACCAGGCGCACCCCTCGACGTACTCTCCGGCCCCACCCGCACCACGCCTGCTGCTCCGCCACTGTCCGGGACACCGGCTCCGGACGCCGCCGACCTACCCGGGCAGCCGGCCGGCCGTCCGGGACAGTGGATTCCTGCTTTCCTGGCGCCGACCGCGCCCAAGGATGCGGGGCATGCGGGTGACTTCCTCCGGCGGCGCCGCTGCAGACCACCGTTTCCGCCGGTGACCGGCCGCCCCTCGGCCACGGGGGTGAGGGACGGCGGCCCGGTCCGGTCGCAGGGGCGTTCCACCGCCACCTGCGAGTGATGGCGCTTGTCGCGGACCCGGGCCGTCGGTCAGGCACAGCTCCTGTGCGGAGACGGGACGCAACCGGACGGTGCCGCGCGGCACGTCCGCGGCCGCGGCGGCCGAGTCGGGGGGCCGCTCGCCGCCGGACTCGCCGCGGGTGCCGAGCACTCCGGCCGTGGCGGCGAGCAGTACGGCGATCGCGAGCGGGACCAGCAGACGGGGCCGCAGCAAGCGACGCGGCAGCGGCGGGCGGGAGTTCTCGGCGACCGACGCGGTGCCGGCGGATCCGGCGGGGGGCTCCACGGCCGTTGACGGTCGCACTTTGTGATCTTCGACGGGGCCGGCGGCCGTCGTTCGGTCAGGTGTCGTCCGTGCAATTGGGCGAAGTCAGACGGCTGGAGCGTCGGCAACCGTGGCCGAGCGCATGCCAAGATTCACGACGCGTACGCTGGACGCATGGCTGACCCGAAACAATCCGAGCTCGACGCCCTGTACGAGGACGCGAACGCGGGCGTGATGGAAGCACGCAAGCGCGTCCGCGACGCAGCGGCCGGAGAGGACAGTGCCGGACTCGACACCGCCTTGGACGAGCTGGAGGCGGCGCTGGCCCATCGGGAGGCGGCGCGACTGCGGACCCGCGAGGACGCGTGGATCCTCACCGCGCTCGGAGCGGCGAACGCGATCGACCCCGAGTTCCACGGCGGTGATCCGACGCAGTCGTCCGACACCGACGACGCCGACGACGGCACTCCGCTGGCCAGCTGAACCACACGCGCGCGCTGCCGACAGCCGACGCGTCGGCGACGACCGGCGGGTCAGCCGGGCAACGAGCGCAGGCGCATCGGTCGCTCCCGTGCCGCCGTCGGCCGTCGGTAGCCCGCCCTCTGGGTGCGTACATGATGACGGCCTTCCCGACGAGACGGATCGGCGCACCGATGACGTCGAAGCGGTCGGGGCGGTAGCCGTCGGCGACCACGCCCCAGGCGATCGACCCGGCGACGAGGACTCCGCCGTACGCTGCTCCAGCCGTGCCGGTGTGCCGGTCAACGGCCGACTAGCCGGATAGGCGGCCGGACGCCCCCGGCCGCCGTTGCTCGTCCCATCGGTGGGGGTCGTCCTCCAGTTCGGCGCGGTTCCAGCCGCCGTGCTCGGCTGCTGCCTCGTAGGTGGTCTGCAGGAAGTCGGTCAGTACCCGGTCCGGCTCGGCGGCGGTGCGTACCGCCTCGTACGGCAGCAGGAACTGGCCGTTCCGTTCGCTGTAGAAGGCGCTGTCGGGGAGGACGGGGTGCTCCCGGAAGCCGGCCGGTTCGGGGTAGGCGTAGGCGTAGAAGGCGCCCTCCTCGCCGCCGCCGGGCCAGAATCCGCAGCTGCTCAGCTCCCTGGAGTAGCCCTCCACCATCACCCAGTCCCCGCAGTGCGGCGCACCGCCCGGGTGGGTCGGCGCCCGGCGGCCGGAGAACCTGGTGCAGGCCAGGTCCATGGCGCCCCAGAAGAAGTGCACCGGGCTGACCTTGCCGACGAAGCGGGACCGGAACCCGCTCAGCACGCGGTCGGCCTGCAGAAGTTGGCGCCAGAACAGATGGGCGGCGTGCGGGTCGTAGGAGGCGTGGACGGTGTCCTCGGGGAAGGGGATCGACTGTTCCACCTCGTTGGGCCGGTCCTGGATGGGCGTCTCGATGCCCAGCTCGTGCAGCGCCTGTGTGACCTCGCCGTAGAACCGGGCGACGGGTTTGGGCTCCAGGGCCACCTGGCGCACGGTGCGGTCGCTGGTGCGGATGCGGAGCCGGTGCTCGACGAAGTCGAACTCGATGTCGAAAGCGCCTGTCGCGTACGGGATCGTCGAGGTGGTGAGGCCGCGCGGGGTGACGTAGAGCGTCACCTGCCACCAGTGGTTGACCAGTGGCGCGTGGGCCAGCCGGATCTTGCCGACGATCTGGGTCCACATATGGAGGGTGTCGCGGGTCCCGGTCCAGTCCGCCACCCGCAGCGCGGGCCACGCTCCGTGTGTGTGCGCCGTCCTCAGTTCTGTCACCGCCGTCCTCCTTCGCCGCCCCTCCTCCGATGGTGGGCCGGGTGCGCCCGGGCGACAACTCGGGCGGTGGCCGACGACCGGGGCGGCTCCACGGGCGCGATCGGCGCATCGCATCCACTCGTGGACACAGCGTGACGCGCGTCGGCTCGTGGGCCTCAGTACGCCGGGGTGAGATCGCCGGTCAGCGGAACCTCGGGGGCCCGGGTGTAATCGACCAGGGTGAGGCGGGGGCCGAACGCGCCCTGGCGCCACTGGCCTCCTGCCAGCGGGATCAGGGCGATGTTGGGGGTGGGACCCCGGGTCCGGTCGAGGGTGCCGACGACGGTCTCCGTGCGGGTCCTGGCAAGGGTCCGGGCGACGGCCGGGCGGTCGGTGGGGTCGGGAGCGGTGGGCCAACGCGTGGTGGGCGACCTCGAAGAGGGCGTGGGCCGGCCCCAGGGGCTGGAGCCAGGACTGTCCGGTCTCCTCCCGGTAGGCGCGGGCGAGATCGGCGCAGCCGGTTCCGTCCAGGCTGGAGTGATAGGGGTGTTCCGGGCTCCAGTGGACGAGGGTGGCCACCTTCGCCCGCGGCCGGCTCGTCGTGCACCTCCCGCGCGCGTGGTGTGCGTATGCGGACAGGTCAGCCAGCGTGAACAGGTGACCAGCCGAGGTGCCGGGCCCACGGTGCGGCTCTGCCCCAGGCACTGGGCGAGATCGGCGGCGGTGGCGGCGCTGGTGATCACCTCGGCGCCGCCCAATGCACACCTGCGTCGCCGCCCCGGCCATCGCCACCACCACTCCCCTGCTGCCCCCGGACTCCTCGGTCCGCCGTCGGCCCGGTACTTCGGGCGCCGTAGGGATCAACGCTCCACAGGTCGCCGAGTGCGGCCCCTGCGGGAGTGAATCTCGACAAAAACGCCTGCCTGCATGTTGCCGAGCAAACGCCGGATTTGGGATACCTGTTGTGGGGTGCTCCAGGGGCGGACATACTGCCCGGCAGACGGCGGACGGCAGGCGTGGGGAAACGGGGGCGCCCATGGTCGCGTGGACTGTTTTCGGAGTGTTCCTCTTGGTGGCCCTCGTGCTCATCGCCCGATGGACCGTCAAGCCGCCCAATCTCCATCCCCGCCGGGGCAGGCGCAAAACGGGCACCGGCGATACCCGACAGGCCTGGACGGCCGGTGAGAACACGGGCCCCGGGGACAACTGCGGCGGTGGGAGCGGCGGCGGCCCGTGACGGGCGCCGCCACACCCGCGCGCCGTCCTCCCCGTCAGGACGAGCGGCGGCGGATCAGTTCCGTGGGGAGCACCAGCCGCGGCTGATCGTCGTCCGTCGTGTCCCGGCCCTCGGCACGGTGCTGCCCCTGGGGATCGTCCTGGGCGCGGGCCATCAGGTCGAGCAGCATCCGGACCATGGCACGCCCCATCTCCTCGATCGGCTGCCGTACGGTCGTCAGCGGCGGGTCCATGTGCCGGGCGACGGCCGAGTCGTCGAACCCGACGAGGGCCACGTCGTCCGGCACTCTCCGGCCGGTTTCGCGCAGCGCCAGCCGGGCGCCGGCGGCCATCACGTCCGAGGCGCAGAAGACCGCGTCCACCTCCGGGTCCCTGCGCAGCAGTTCGAGCATGCCACGCCGGCCGCCCTCCTCGGTGAAGTCGCCCTCCGCGACCAGGCGTTCGTCCGGTGGGGTGCGCGTCCCGCCGGCCGCGCGGAGCGCTTCGTGGTACCCCTCCAGCCGGCAGCGGGCCACGTACATGTCGAGCGGGCCGGTGATGGTGGCGACCTTCCGCCGCCCTCTGCCCAGCAGATGCTCGACGGCGATCTGGGCGCCGAGGAGGTTGTCGGAGTCGACGTAGGGCAGCTGCTCGGCGTGTGACCGGCGACCGCTGAGGACCGCCGGCATACCGGCGTCCCGCAGCAGGTCGGGCAGCGGATCGTCGCCGTGTATGGACACCAGCAGCACCCCGTCCACCCGGTGTGACGCGGCGTACTGGGCGAAGCGTTCGCGCCCCCGCTGGTCGCGGATGAGGGTCAGCAGCAGTTGCATGTCCGTGTCGCCGAGCTCCGTGCTGACGCCGCGCAGGATCTCCGAGAAGTAGGGCTCGGCGAAGAGCCGGTTCTCCTGTTCGGGGACGACGAGGGCGATGGCGTCCATGCTGCCGGCGGCCAGCGCCCGCGCGGCGCGGTTGGGAACGTAGCCCAGCTCCGCGACGGCGGCCTGGACCGCGGCACGGGTGCGCTCGCTGACCCGCGGGGAGCCGTTGATGACCCGGGAGGCCGTCCCCCTGCCGACCCCTGCGCGCGCGGCGACCTGTTCCAGGGTCGGCCCGGACTTCCCGGCGCCTTCCGCGCGAGCTGCTGGCATGGACGCGTCCTCCCTTGTCCCGTGCCCTGGCGGGCCCCTTCGCTCCACCGCCCGGCCGGGCGGCTGCTTGCTGCCCTGGTGGGCGCAGTTGTCGGCGCGTCGATCTCGCGTGCCGGGCCCATTCAACTACATCCGGGCCGCCGCAGCTCCGGGAGCGCTCCCTCGCCATACGTCTTGACGGCGGGCGGTGACTCGCGCATGCTGCAACGCATCGATGGGAGCGCTCCCATTGCTTGCGCTTCGGGCGCTCCCTGCTTTTCGCGGGTCCGGGAGGGACGGCACAGCCATGCGTACGACCAGGAAGAGAACCACGCGGCACCCACTCCGCAGCCGGCCCGCCGCCTACGGCCTCGTGGCCGTACTGGGGGCGGGATTGCTGGCCGGGTGCGCCGAGGACGGCGGCGGCTCGGACAGCGGCGACGGAAAGACCACCATCTCGGTCGGGGTGTTCGGCGTCTTCGGCTACAAGCAGGCCGGCCTCTACGACGAGTACGAGAAGCTCCACCCAGGCATCCGGATCAAGGAGAACTCGACAGAGCGCAACGAGGACTACTACCCGGCCCTGCTCAACCACCTGACCGCCAACAGCGGACTGAGCGACATCCAGGCCGTCGAGGTCGACAACATCAACGAGGTCGCCGGCCTGCACTCGGACAAGCTGGTCGACATGTCCAAGGTCGACGGAGTGCGCAAGTCCGACTGGCTCGAGTGGAAGTGGAACCAGGCGAAGGCCGAGAACGGCCAGGTCGTCGGCCTCGGCACGGACATCGGCCCGATGGGCGTGTGCTACCGCAAGGACCTGTTCGAGAAGGCCGGGCTGCCCACCGACCGGGACGAGGTGGGCAAGCTGTGGGAGGGCGACTGGTCGAAGTACGTCGAGGCCGGTGAGAAGTACATGAAGTCGGCGCCCAAGGGCACCGCGTTCATGGACGGAGCGGCCGGTCTCTACAACGGAGCCGTCTCCAGCTACCCGGTCAAGTACTACAACGCCGCCGGCAAGCTGGTCTACAAGAAGAGCGAGGCCGTCCAGGAGTCCTGGGACC
The DNA here is from genome assembly GCF_018070605.1 of Streptomyces sp. B15. Taxonomy (NCBI): domain Bacteria; kingdom Bacillati; phylum Actinomycetota; class Actinomycetes; order Kitasatosporales; family Streptomycetaceae; genus Streptomyces; species Streptomyces sp. B15. Next base: position 40,262 of record NZ_JAGPXJ010000054.1, on the reverse strand, counting down.
TGTCCATGCGGGCCATCAAGGGCGAGATGACCGGCAAGCTCAAGCAGTTCGACAAGGAGTGGGACCAGGCGTACGCCAACGGCGACTTCGCCAGCGTGGTCTGCCCGCCCTGGATGCTCGGCTACATCAAGGAGAAGGCCGGCGACAAGGGCGCCGGCAAGTGGGACGTGGCAGCGGCGCCGAAGCCCGCCAACTGGGGCGGCTCGTTCCTGACCGTCCCCAAGGGCGGCAAGAACGAGAAGGAAGCCGTCAAGCTCGCCAAGTGGCTCACCGCACCCGAGCAGCAGGCCAAGCTGTTCGAGAAGCAGGCCAGCTTCCCCAGCTCGAAGGCCGCGTACCCGCTGCCCGAGGTGAAGGACGCCAAGCACCCGTACTTCGACAACGCGCCCATCGGGAAGATCTTCTCCGCTGCGGCCGAGGGCATTCCCACCACCCCGCTCGGCCCGAAGGACCAGGTCATCAAGACGACCATCTCCGACATCGGCATCCTCCAGGTGGAACAGCAGGGCAAGAAGCCCGAGGAGGGCTGGAACGCCGCGGTGAAGAAGATCGATGACGTCGTCGAGGACTGAGCCACTCCCCGGCGTCCGGGCGGCCGGGCGTCCCGCTGCGGCGGACGGCGACCGCGAGCGCTCCCCTGAGCGCCGCGGCCGCCGCCGCCACCGGTGGGACGCCCGGTGGAGCCCCTACGCCTTCATCGCACCGTTCTTCGTCTTCTTCGCCGCCTTCGGGCTGTTCCCGCTGCTGTACACGGGCTGGGCCTCGCTCCACAAGGTGTCGTTGCACGACCCCACCCACATGGAGTGGGTCGGGATGCGCAACTTCTCCCGGCTGCTGGAGGACGACTTCTTCTGGAACGCGCTGCAGAACACCTTCACCATCGGCGTGATGTCCACCGTCCCGCAGCTGCTGATGGCCCTGGGACTGGCCCATCTGCTCAACTACAAGCTGCGCGGGTCGACGTTCTTCCGCGTCGCCATGCTCACCCCGTACGCCACCTCCGTCGCCGCGGCGACGCTGGTGTTCACGATGCTGTACGGCCGCGACTACGGCATGATCAACTGGGGTCTCGGACTGGTCGGCATCGACAACATCGACTGGGAGAACGGCACCTGGACGTCGCAGCTGGCCGTCTCGTCCATCGTCATCTGGCGGTGGACCGGTTACAACACGCTGATCTACCTCGCCGCCATGCAGGCCGTCCCCGACGATCTGTACGAGTCCGCGGCGCTGGACGGGGCCAACCGCTGGCAGCAGTTCCTGCACGTCACCATTCCCTCGCTGCGGCCGACGATCCTGTTCACCGTGGTCGTCTCCACCATCGGCGCCACCCAGCTCTTTGGTGAACCGCTGCTGTTCGGCGGCTCGCAGACCGGCGGCGGCTCGCACCAGTACCAGACGCTGGGGCTCTATCTGTATGAACAGGGCTGGTTCGACTTCCAGCTCGGCCGGGCCTCCGCCATCGCCTGGACGATGTTCCTGATCCTCATCGTGATCGGCCTGGTCAACTGGCTGATCGCCCGACGTCTCAACAAGACCCACTGAAGGGGGCGGGACATGCTGCCAACCACGGCCCAGCGCCGCACCCGTACGGCCGCCGGAGCAACTGACGGGCCGAGCACCGCCGCCACCGGCGGGAAGACCCCGGAGACGGGTCGCCGCAGGTCCCCCCGGAAGGCCGGAAGCGCCGGCCGGCACCTGCACGCGGGACGGATCACCTACGGCATTCTGCTGCTCTTCACGGCAGGATCGCTCTTCCCGTTGATCTGGACCGCCATCGCGGCCTCCCGGAACAACCAGCGGCTGGCCGAGACCCCGCCACCGTTCTGGTTCGGCGGAAACCTGTTCAGCAACATGACCACAGCGTGGCAGGACGCGAACATGGGCAAGGCGCTGCTGAACACCACGTTCGTGGCCGGCAGCATCGCGCTGAGCACCGTGCTGTTCGCGACGCTCGCCGGGTACGCCTTCGCCAAGCTGCGGTTCCGGGCGAAGAACCTGCTGCTGATGATGGTCATCGGCACGATGATGGTGCCGCCGCAGCTGAGTGTCGTACCGCTGTTCATGGCGATTGCCGAACTGGAGTGGACCAACCAGCTGCAGGCGGTGATCCTGCCGATGATGGTCAACGCGTTCGGCGTCTTCTTCATGCGGCAGTACCTGGTCAACGCGCTGCCGACCGAACTGATCGAGGCCGCGCGGGTGGACGGTGCGCACAGTCTGCGGATCGTGTGGCACGTCGTCTTCCCCGTCGCCCGGCCGGCGATGGCCGTGCTGGGGATGCTGACGTTCGTGCTGGCCTGGAACGAGTTCTTCTGGCCGATCATCGCGCTCACCCAGGACAACCCGACCGTCCAGGTCGCTCTGACCGGTCTCGGCCGCGGCTACATCCCCGACGAGTCCGTCATCATGGCGGGCGCCCTGCTGGGCACCCTGCCGCTGCTGCTCGCCTTCACCCTTTTCGGCAAGCAGATCGTCGGCGGAGTCATGCAGGGAGCCGTCAAGGGGTGACCACGACCCCGCACGGCCCCGGGGTCGTGGGACCCGGGCCCGTGTGGTCGGGAGCCGTGGGGGAGGCCGTGTGGGGCGGCTTCCCTCCGGCTCCCCCTCCTCCGTCCCCCGCCGCCGTCTTCCCGCCGTCCCCGCCGCCCGACTCCGTCCTCCCCGTTCCCTCCGTTCTTCCCTGTTTTCCCTGTTCTTCCCTGTTCTTCGCTGTTCTTCGCTGTTCTCGCTGGTCCCTCTTCTCCTCCCCCCCTCCCCGTTCCGCTGCACCACGACGAACCAGGGCACGGCTGTGCCCGCACACCTTGGGAGCGTTCCTATGACATCCGTGCAGGCTGACACCGCGGTGGACACCGCCGCCCCCCTCCGCTTCCCCACCGGCTTCCTGTGGGGTGCTTCCACCGCCGCCTACCAGATCGAGGGCGCGGTGGAGGAGGACGGTCGCACCCCGTCCATCTGGGACACCTTCTCCCACACCCCGGGCAAGGTGGCCGGTGGTGACACCGGAGATGTGGCCTGCGACCACTACCACCGCTACCGGGACGACGTGGCGCTGATGTCGGAACTGGGCCTGGGCGCCTACCGCTTCTCCGTCTCCTGGTCCCGCGTCCAGCCCACCGGGCGCGGACCGGCCGCCCAGCGCGGCCTCGACTTCTACCGCGCGCTGACCGACGAACTCCTCACCGCGGGCATCACCCCGGTCCTCACCCTCTACCACTGGGACCTCCCCCAGGAGCTGGAGGAGGCCGGAGGCTGGCCGGCGCGGGAGACCGCCTACCGCTTCGCGGAGTACGCAGGGATCGTCGCCGAAGCGCTCGGCGACCGCGTCGAGCTGTGGACGACCCTGAACGAGCCGTGGTGCAGCGCCTTCCTCGGCTACGGCTCCGGCGTGCACGCGCCCGGCCGCACCGACCCCGTCGCCGCCCTGCGCGCGGCACACCACCTCAACCTCGGCCACGGTCTGGCCGTACAGGTGCTGCGTGCGGCGCTCCCGGACCGGGCGCGTCTGAGCGTCAGCCTCAACCCGGCCGCCGTACGGCCCCGTACCGAGAGCCCTGCCGACCAGGACGCGGCTCGCCGTATCGACGCACTGGCCACCCGTGTCTTCACCGGGCCCATGCTGCACGGCAGGTACGACGAGGACCTGCTGACCGACACGGCCCACCTCACCGACTGGTCCTTCGTCCGGGACGGCGACCCGGCCCTCGCCCACCAGCCGCTCGACGGGGTCTGCCTGAACTACTACACCCCGACCGTCGTCTCCGCCGCGCCGGAGGGCACCGTGCCCGAGCGCAACGACGGACACGGTGGCGGCGCCCACTCACCCTGGCCGGGTGCGGACCGTGTCGCCTTCCACCAGCCGCCCGGCAACCGCACAGCCATGGGCTGGAGCATCGACCCCAGCGGCTTGACCGAACTCCTCCTGCGCTTCCACCGCGAGGCACCCGGAACCTCTCTCTACGTGACCGAGAACGGCGCCTCCTACCCCGACGTGCCGGACGCCGACGGCCGGTTCCACGACCCGGAGCGCATCGCGTACGTCCACCGCCATCTGCAGGCCGTGCACCAGGCGATCCGGGAAGGCGCCGATGTGCGGGGCTACTTCATGTGGTCGCTGCTGGACAACTTCGAGTGGGCGTGGGGCTACGACAAGCGCTTCGGCCTGGTGCACGTCGACTACGAGACCCAGCGGCGCACCCCGAAGTCCAGCGCTTCCTGGTACTCGCGGATCGCCCGCTCGGGGGAGCTGCCGGCGGAGTGACCCCCGGCGGTGTGCGCGCCCGGGAGCGGGGCCGCCGTGTCACTCGCCGTCGTAGACCAGCAGCCCGTCCTTGCGCAGCCGCGCCCCGGGAGTGGGCGGGTGCTCGGTGAGGCGGCCGTCGTGGGCGAGGTGCAGCACGGGCCGCCCGCGGGCCAGTAGCGCGAAGTCGGCGATGATCCGGCGGTGGCAGCGCCACCACACCGACTCACCGCACAGCACAGCCGTACGGGTGCCTTCGGCGTCGCGCAGCAGCTCGTCCATGGCGGCGAGGAAGTCAGGGCTGCGGGTGTGTCCGGCATAGCCCCGGAAGGAAGCGTTGCGCCAGAAGGTGTCGGGCGAGTCCGGCGCGGCCCGGCGGAAGCCGCCGAGCCGCTGCTCCCAGCGGTAGTCGACGCCCTCGGCGGGCAGCCACTCGCGCAGCGCTTCGCGGTGCACGTCGGGGTTGCGTCGGCTGCCGGGCGCTGTCCGTACGTCCACGACGGACCCGACCTCGGCCCCGTGCAGCAGACAGGCGAGTTCCCGCCGGCCTGCTGTGCCGTGGCCGAGGGTCAGCAGCGGCTGGGCGCTCTGCTCCACCCGCCCAGGATGGCACCGGCCCGACGACATCGGCGTGACCCTTGCCGTCGCGGTCGCGGCGGCAATTTTCGTTGCCGGGCTGGCAAACTGGTGGCATGGACGACGACCTTGACCAAGCCCTCGACGCAGTCGGACCCCGGCTCCGCGCGCTGCGGCGGCAGCGCGACACCACGCTGGTCGAGCTGTCGGCGACGACCGGCATCTCGGTGAGCACGCTCTCCCGGCTGGAGTCGGGCACCCGCCGCCCGACCCTGGAACTCCTGCTCCCGCTGGCCAAGGCCCACGGTGTCACGCTCGACGAGCTCGTCGACGCACCACCCACCGGGGACCCCCGCATCCATCTGCGCCCGGTCACGGCACACGGCATGACCATGCTGCCCCTCACCCGCCGGGCCGGCGGCATCCAGGCCTACAAGCTCGTCATCCCGCCCAGCACCGCCCGGCAGGAACCAGAGCTGCAGACCCACGACGGCTACGACTGGGTCTACGTCCTCAACGGGCGGCTGCGGCTCGTCCTGGGCGAACACGATCTGGAGCTCGCGCCAGGCGAAGCGGCCGAATTCGACACCCGGGTACCGCACTGGTTCGGCGCCGCAGCCGCCGAGCCCGTCGAAATCCTCAGCCTCTTCGGCAGACAGGGCGAACGCACCCACCTCCGCGCCCGCCCCAGCACGGCTCGCTCGGACGAAAGCGCCACCCCCTGACACCGCGTACGCCCCACACCGGTCGCCGCTGCCCGTTCTGGCGGCGGCGACCGCGCCCGAACCGGCGGGCACGGCGGTGCAGAGCCCGCGACCGTCACTGGGCGGCCGACCGTCCCCGAGGGGTGCTGTGGTGCTCGGTACGGTCGGGCGGCCGCGTGGTCCGCGCAGCGCGCTGCCGACCCGCCGGGCTCGCAGGGGCGTTCGCCCGGTCCGCCCCGATCGGCAGCGACCGCCCTCCGAGCAGTACCGCGCAGGCCGCGACGGCCAGCAGTCCGCCGGCCAGGAAGGTGGCCCGCACGTCGGCGAGGTGCAGGACCAGTCCGCCGCGCGCGGCACCCGCCGCGATCCCGGCGTTGTAGGCACCGGAATTCGCCGCGAGCGCGATGTCCGTGCGGCCCAGCCAGGTTCCGGCGGGGACACCGAGCACGAGGGCGATGAGTACCCCACCGCCGACGGCGGTGGCGAACTGGGTGAAGACGACGACCCCGAGGGGAAGCGACGCGGGGGCCGCGAGCCAGTCGCGGGAACTCTTCGCGCGTCTGCCGAAGTACATCGACAGCAGGGCGCTCAACGCGATGATCAGCAGACTGGCGAGGGCGATGGCGGTGATCTGGCCGGTCGACGGCGTACGGCCTTGGGGAACTCAGCTCGTCGGGTTGTGGGCGAGGACGGCCTCGAGAAGGCCCGGCTCGCCCTGGGGGAAGTCCATCGGAACGATGCCGAGCCCCGTCCGCCCGGCCATCTCGGACCCGTTGAGGAAGTCCCGTACCTGCGGATTGAGCCGGTCCGCGTTCCAGACGGGCGGCAGCCCGGCGGCCGTGCTCACGAAGTTGACGTAGAACGGGCCGGGGTGCGCCGCCGCCTCGCGGAACTGTTCGGTGATCTTGGGGAACTTGGCGAACGGCTCGGCCTGGTAGTCGTCCTGGACGTCGAAGAGTGCGGTGTCCGCCCAACGCACGCCGGGCAGCCCGCCGTTGTCGGCCAGCAGCACGACCTTGCCGCGCGCCTCACCCAGCGTGGGCAGTGTTTCCTGGAGCCGGAAGAGGGAGCGCCAGCCCTTCTGGTCCAGATACACATCGAAGATCGCGCGGAACTCCTCGTCGCTGACCGTCGAGTACTCCTGCTTCACCCGCATCACCACCGTCTCGCCCGGGTGGGCGGCGAGGAAGTCACGGCAGGCGATCAGCACATCGCCGAACATCAGTTCCTGGAAGAAGGCGCCGTGGTGGATGGCGAACACACCGTCGATGGCCCGGCAGCGGACGTCCAGGAACCGGATCCCGGCGGCCAACTGGTCGGCGATCGACGTGTCCTGGCACTCCACCCAGGCCCCGCCGAACCGTGCCCCCGAGTCGTGGCTGCCCGGGATCGTCAGCGCGCGCAGCGCGGTCGACGCCGCCAGCGGCGCCATCCAGTCCTGCGGGGCGACCCGGTCCCGGGCGCGGGTGCGCACCCCGCCCTGCGCGGCGGCAGCGCCGCCACCCGCGTACGCCAGCACCCCGGCGGCCGGCAGTACCGCCGCACCTCTCAGGAAACCCCGCCTGTCCATCTTTCGAACTCCCCCCGCACTCCGGCGCCGATGTCCGCCGACATCATGGTTCACCACGTGACGCGGGGGAAGAGTGCGCCGGGAGTGGAGACCGTTCGACGGCATCCCTGTGACCGGGCCACGACATTCCTCCCGCCGGGGCGCCTGACCGGACGCCGCCGCGTACGGCCGTACGATCGGCGGGACGGCAGACGGTGCGGGAGGCGGCAGAGGGCGGGGAGCGGAGAGCAACCATGAACGCGCAGCAGGGCACGGCATCCGACGCCGGTTCCGTCAGCTTCCGGTCCACCACCGGACGCTGGGTCCTCATGGCGACCGTCCTGGGCTCGGCCATGGGCTTCCTCGACGCGACCGTCGTCAATGTCGCACTGCCCGCGATCGGGCGGGACATCGGCGCCGAGGTGTCGGAACTGCAGTGGGTGCTCGACAGCTATCTGCTCACCCTCGCCGCGCTCATCCTGCTCGGCGGCTCCCTCGCCGACCGCTACGGGCGCAGGCGGATCTTCACACTCGGGGTCGTCTGCTTCATGATTCCGTCCGTGCTGTGCGCGGTGGCGCCCACCGCCGGGATCCTCATCGTCGCCAGAGCGCTGCAGGGCGTCGGTGCCGCGCTGCTCACTCCGGGAAGCCTGGCCATCATTCAGGCGACCTACCGGTCGGCGGACCGGCCCTCGGCCATCGGCGCCTGGTCGGCACTCACCGGGGTCGCCTCGGCGCTGGGACCGATCGTCGGCGGCTACCTCATCGACGCCCTCTCCTGGCGGTGGATCTTCCTCCTGAACGTTCCGATCGGGCTGTTCGTCATCGCGACCACCGCCCGCCGGGTCCCCGAGAGCCGCGATCCGGCCGCCACCGGGCGGCTGGACGTAGGCGGCGCGGTGCTGGCCACGGCAGGGCTGGCAGGAACCACCTACGCCCTGATCGAGGGGCCGCGCGGCGAGTCGCCCGGCTGGCTGACGGCGACCGCGCTCGTCCTCGGCCTCGTCGCACTGGCCGGCTTCGCCCGGACCGAGCGCCGCTCGGCCGACCCGATGCTGCCCCCCGGCGTGTTCACCGCGCGCCAGTTCCTCAGCGCGAACGCCGTCACCTTCGTGGTGTACGCCGCCCTGGGCGGGGTCTTCTTCCTGCTCGTCGTCTTCCTGCAGACCTCTTTGGGGTACAGCCCGCTCAACGCCGGTGCGGCCTCGCTGCCGGTGACGCTGCTGATGCTGGCACTCTCCTCGCGGGCCGGGGCACTCGCCCAGCGCATCGGGCCGCGCGTTCCGCTGACGGTCGGACCGCTGCTGCTGGCCGCGGGCATGCTGCTGATGCTCCGCATCCAGGTGGGCGAGGGCAGCGTGGGTGCCTACGCCTCCTCGGTGCTGCCCGCCGTCCTCGTCTTCGGACTGGGCCTGGCCACCACGGTCGCGCCCGTCACCGCCACGGCCCTGGCGGCGGCCCCCGCCGAACACTCCGGGGTGGCCTCCGGCGTCAACAACGCCGTCTCCCGGGTCGCCCAGCTCGCGGCCGTCGCCGCGCTTCCCGTACTCGCCGGGATCAGCGGCGGCGACTTCCAGGACCCACGCGCCTTCGCGGACGGTTTCCGTACCGCCATGCTCATCACGGCGGCGCTCGCGGTACTCGGCGCGCTCCTCGCCTTCACGACGATCCGCAGCGACGTACTGGCACCCGCGGCCCCGGCACCCGCGCGGGAACGGGCCACCGAGGAGCAGCGGCCCGCACCGGCGGCGGAACCGTGCCCGTACGAATGCCCGGTGGCAGGCACTCCGCTGCGCCCCGCGCCGCCCTCGACCCCGCCGACCGACTCGGCGTCACCGGACTCGCGGTCGAGCTAGCCGGCGTCCCGGAGGATCGGGCGCGTCGTCCGGCCCATGCCGTGCGGGCACGTCCAGCTGGGGACACCGTTCACTTCTGCGGCGACGGCGGGGTGGTCGTGGCCAGGGCACGGGGGCCGGGGGATGCCGCCGGACTCCTCCAGCACCGCCTCCTGGAGCCGGTCGGCCAGCAGCACCACCGCGTCGGTCCCGCTCGTCCCCGCTGCGAACTCCACCGAGACCGCCGAGCCGTCGGCGAACGTCAGCGTGGCCGCGATGTCCGCCGGCCCGGAGGCTGGCGAAGCGGCCTCGGCCTCCGTGTCCGTGAGGGCGCCGCCCTCCTCGTCCCACACCGACTCCATGGCGGTCTCGGAGGCCGACGCGGCGCCCGTCGTTCCGGCCTCCAGTCGCTCGGTGACGGTCAACGCGGCGTCCGGCGGCGCCCCCACCTGCCCGAGGATCGCCTCCGCCCACCGGCGGACGAGGTCGCTGGTCATCTGACGTCCGCTCATCATCGCTTCCGCGCCCCGAAGTCGCCGGCCCGGAGCACACCCCGTCGGCAGACGGGCACTCCGCCCGCACCGCTTCCCGTTACCGCCTCGCTGCCCGGCATGTTCGTCGCACCTCGGTGAACCTCGTGGGACAGGGTCAGCTCCCAGCCTCCCATGGGCGTGCCCTGTGCACGCTGTCCGACCCGAGCGGTACTTCCAGGTGGCCGACCGCCGGTGGCCGTGGCCCGCCGTCACACGCGGGGTGTCCGGCGATGCGGGGCGGCGCGGTACGGCGCGCGTAAGTTCGTCGTCGCGGGACCGTCTCGGACGCTGCGAGGTCGATGGGGGCTGCATGCGGGTTTCTGCCTACGTCATCCTGCCGGCGGGTGTACTCGCCGTACTCGCGGGTCTGCTCGGGCCCGTGCCGTCGTCGCCCGCGAGCGACGGCACGGACTCGGGGCCGATGACCGGGCCGGGGATCGTCCGGGGTTTCGACCGGCCCGCACGGGGCTTCGCGCCCGCAGACACCGTGCTGCGGCGCGCCACCCCCGCGGCGGAGGGGCTGGACCCGGCCCCCATCGACGCGTTCGTGGGCCTGCTCGATGACTGGACCGACCCGGCGCGCGGTGCCGACCATCTCTTTCCCGGCGCCACCGCGCTGCTGGCGCACGAGGGCGCTGTCGTCACCCGGCACGCGACCGGTGACGCGGTGCGCTACGCACGCCCGGGGCGCCTGTTGCCACCGGGCCGGCGAGTACCGGCCCGTACCGACACCATCTACGATCTGGCGTCGCTCTCGAAGCTGTTCACCTCCATCGTGGCCGTACAGCAGATCGAAGCCGGGCGGCTGCGGCTCGACGCGCCGGCCGCCCGCTATCTGCCCGCGTTCGCCGCACATGGGAAAGGCGGCATCACCATCGAACAGCTGCTCACCCACACCTCCGGCCTGCCCGCGGACCCCCGACCGCCGCTGTGGCAGGTGTCCGGCGGCCTGCCGGCGCGGAAGCAGGCGATTCTGGCGACCCGGCCGTCCGCGCGGCCCGGCGCCCGGTACCGCTACTCGGACCTCAACATGCTCTCGCTGCAGCTGGTCGTCGAGAAGGTGACGGGACAGCGGCTGGACGCCCTCGTACGGGAGGGCATCACCGAGCCGCTGCGGATGCGCGACACCGCCTACCGTCCGCCCGCCGCCTGGCGGCCCCGCATCGCCGCCACCTCCTACAGCGTTCGGCCGGATCGCGGGCTGGTGCGCGGGACGGTGCACGACGACAACGCCTGGGCGATGGGCGGCGTCGCGGGGCACGCCGGAGTCTTCTCCACCGTGGACGATCTGGCGGTGCTCGCCCAAGCCCTGCTCAACGGCGGTACCTATCGGGGCCGAAGGATCCTCGGCCCACGCGCCGTGGAACTGCTCGCGCACAACTACACGGAGCACTTCCCCGGTGACGAGCACGGCCTCGGGTTCGAGCTCGACCAGGCGTGGTACATGGGTGGGCTGTCCTCCCCGCGGACGCTCGGGCACACCGGTTTCACCGGTACCTCGCTCGTGATCGACCTCCAGTCGCGCTCGTTCGCGATCCTGCTGACCAACAGGGTGCACCCGGAGAACGAGACGCCCTCGATCAACCCGGCGCGGCGCGCCCTCGCCCAGGCGCTGGCCCGGTCGATCCCGGTGCGGGCGCCCGGCGGCGGGCGCTCGTGGTTCGACGGGCCGACGGTCGGCCCGTCTCCCGGCGAACGGGATCCCGACCAAGCGGAGGTCGGCGGGGACGACAGCACGCTGACGTCCGGGCGGCTGAGGACCACCGTGCCGGGCCGCACCGCCGGACAGCTGTTGGAAGGCGGCCCGCTGCACGTGAGCTACGACGCGTTCGTGGACGCCGACGACACCGACCGGTTCGTGCTGGAACGCAGCACGGACGGCGGTCGCACCTGGCAGGAGGTGCCGGGAACCGCGCGGTCGGGACATCACGGGCGCAGCTGGGAGCGGGTGCACGCTCAGTTGCCCGGCGGCCCGTACCCGGAAGGTCTGCGACTGCGCTGGCGGTACACGGCCACCGCGCTCGCCGGCGGCCGTGGTGTGAATCTGTCCGGGGTGCTGGTGACGCGCGGAACGCGGGTGCTGCTCAACAGCGACTGTCCGGGCACTCCACTGACCGCGCACGGCTGGCACCCGCTGCCCCCGCCCTGGCCGCTGGCGCGCGCCGCCGGACTACCCTCGGGGGGCACGGCCTTCGGCTGCCCGCCCGGCACCGGGCCGCGTCCGGGTCCGGTGCACTGACCGACCGGGGTGCGCCGCGCCCGCCCCGGCCGCTCCCCCGCCGCGGGCTCAGCGCCTTCGGGCACCGCGCCCGACGGGGCCCGCCATCTCGTAGGTGGCCGCCGTGACCGCGCCGTACACCAGATGGGGCACCAGGTCCGCCAGCCAGTCGGCCGGGCGCCAGGTACGCGGGTCGGAGACCTTCAGCAGTGCCGCGGGTACATCGGAGCCCGCCATCGCGGCCAGGCCCGTGACCGCTGCCGCCAGCGGGAGCGCCGGGCGCCACGGGAGTGCGCGGGCCGCTCCGTACAGCGCGCCGACACCGACGCCGGTGAGGATGCCGAGCAGCGCGCCGGAGGCCGAGGCGCGGTTCTCCCGCGCCTCGGCCTCGCCCGCTACGGGCACCTGCGTGCGCTCGCTGAGCCGGTCGACGACGGTCTTGGGCACGGAGCTTCCGCCGCGGCCCCGTACCACCATGTCGAGGTACGTGGCGGCGTTGAGCGCGGTCGTACCGGCCGCCCCGGCGACAGCCCCTGTCACTGCTCGGCGCATCATGGACCTGCCGTTCCCGGGGCGACCGCGTGCCGAAACCTGCTCAGCGCCTCTTGCGGAACGTCACGGTGGCCTTCACTCGAAGGGCGTCATCGTCAACGTCAGCTCGCTCGCGGCGCCGTCCTCGATGTACGAGGCGAAACCGGCCACGTCGTCGAAGGCGAAGCCGTAGGCCTTGCCGTCCTCGGTGGCCGCGTGCATGGCCTTGGCGTAGTGGTGCGTGATGTCGCCCTGGTAGAACGTCGCCGGGTCGGTGGTGGGCTGGTCGGCCGCGGACAGCAGGGTGGTGCGGTTGAAGGCGGCACCGAGGATGGCGGCCACGGGGCCGGTCGTCCCGTCGTTGGGTGCCGCGAGGGCACCGTCGCAGAAGAGGACGTCCTTCGTGCTGGGCTTGGCGAAGGAGACCTCGGCCGGGCCCGTGAAGGCCAGCCTGCCGCCGCTGACGCGGCCGGTGAAGGTACCCGCGTTGGTGGTGACCTTCAGGTCCTTGCTCCCGTAGGCGTCCCACACCTGGTCGATGTACGAGGCGAAGTAGTCCTCGGCGAACAGGCCGGAGCCCATGCCGTGGCCCGGGGCTATGACGCGCTTGTCGTCGATGACGAGCTTCGAGAACGCCTCGACGGAGCGGACCGAGTCGAAGACCTTGGCGCGGGCGCCGGGCTTGAGAGTGCCGGTGGTCTGGTCCTTGGCGCCCTTGAGCCCGATGGACAGCGGCACGCTGAACATGTCGACCATGGTGGTGTTGCAGTACATCGCGCCGCCCTTGTACGTGAATTCCGCACAGTCGTGCACGATCGGGTAGTTCGGGTCCGACTCGACCCACGCCGCCGGGTAGGCCAGGGCCGCTCCGGTATCGGCCTCGACGGCCTTGAACTTCAGTTTCTCGCCGCAGGCGACGTAGATGCGGCCGGACATCTCCGGGAGCGTGATGGTGGTCTCGGTGCCCGTCACGGGGATGGCGTAGTCCGTGTAGCCGTCCGGCCCGTTGTCGGACAGCTGAACGGGCCTCAACTCGCCTTCCGGGGTGACATGGCACTGGTTCTTGCCGTCGTTGCCGACGATGTACACATGGACCGACGCGCTGTCGTAGGCGCCGGAGTTGTTGACGATCTTCACCGGAAGACCGGCGGCGTTCGATCCGGTGGCCTGCGACCGGAAGAGGTTGCCCGCGCTCGCCTGGTGGGTGACGAGCCCGGCAGCGGGGACGGCGACGGCGGCGGCTGCGGCTCCGCGGAACAGGGCGCGGCGGCTGACGGGGCTCATTGGACAGGACCTCCGGAGACGGCGGAGACGGGCAGGTCGACATCGTTGTCGGCATCGGCAGCTATCAGCAGGCGGCCGCCGTAAGGGGAAGTGACGGCCTCGGCCGCCGGCGTACGCGGCGCGAAGGGTTTTCGCGCAGGCGTGGTCAACGCAGTCATGACATGCGCTCCTCTTGAAGTGGGGGGTGGGTGAGCGCTCTCACGTCACGGCAGCACGGTGCCGAAGGTATGGACCTTCGTCAAGTGCTTCTCGGGAACCGGCTGGTTGCCGAGCAGCGCACAGCACTCCCCTCCCCCTGGCGGGAACTGACGGCGTAACAGGTCACCGGCTGGATTGCCGGGCCAGGGGTTGATACGGGAGAAGCCGGTCACCGGTTTACCGCGAGACGGACTCCGGCCGCTCCTTCCGGCGGATCGGCAGTGGCCGGCTGCGGGAGCGTCGCGATCGCGAACGGTGGCGGTGTCACACCAGCGGCGGTTCGACCTGATCCGCGGTCAGCGGCAGCTCGGCCCAGATGGTCTTGCCCTCCGAGGTGTAGCGGGCGCCCCAGTGCTGGGCGAGCTGGGCGATCAGGAAGAGACCGCGGCCTCCCTCGTCCACCGTGGTGGCCCGGCGCAGATGCGGGGCGGTGCTGCTGCGGTCGGACACTTCGCAGGTCACATAGCGGTCGCACAGCAGCCGAACGGTGATCGGCGGAGCGCCGTAGCGGATGGCGTTGGTGATGAGTTCGCTGAGGATGAGCTCCGCGGTGAAGGCGGTCTCCTCCAGACCCCACTCGGTCAGCTGGGACATGCAGGCGGCGCGGACCGGGGCGACGGCTTCGGGGTCGCTGGGTACCTCCCACTGGGCGATCCGGGAGGGCGGCAGCAGGCGGGTCTCGGCGACGAGCAGTGCGATGTCGTCCCGGTCCTCGGCGGTGCGGTCGGGCAGCAGGGCCTCCAGCACTGCGGCGCACGTCGCTTCGGGGCCGTGCTCGACCCGGGTGAGGGCCGTCTGCAGCATGTCCAGCCGGTTGTCGAGGTCACGGCTGCGGACCTGGACCAGGCCATTGGTGTAGAGCACCAGACGGCTGCCCTCCGGCAGGGTCACGGTGCAGGTCTCGAACGGGGAGGTGCCCAGGCCGAGGGGCAGATTCTCCGGGGCGTCCAGGATGGTGGTGCTGCCGTCGGGCCTCGCCAGCGCGGGCGGCGGGTGACCGGCCCTGGCCAGCTGGCACTGTCCGGACGTGGGGTCGTAGATGGCGTACAGCACGGTCGCGCCGGTGACCGTCTCGGTCTCCGGCCCGAGGGTGGGGTCCTGGTCGATACGGGCGACCAGCTCGTCCAGGTGCGCGAGCAGTTCGTCCGGCGGCAGGTCCAGGGAGGAGAAGTTGTGCACCGCGGTCCGCAGCCGCCCCATGGTGGCGGCCGCGTGCAGTCCGTGGCCGACCACGTCCCCGACCACCAGCGCCACGCGGGCGCCCGGCAGCGGGATGACGTCGAACCAGTCACCGCCGACCCCGGCCTGTGCGGGCAGATAGCGGTAGGCGGCGCCGACCGCGTTCTGTTCGGGCAGACCGCCCGGCAGCAGGCTGCGCTGGAGCGTGACGGCGAGACCGTGTTCGCGCGCGTAGCGGCGGGCGTTGTCGACGCACACCGCGGTGCGGGTGACCAGTTCCTCGGCCGAGGAGACATCCTCCGGCTGAAAGGGCCGCTGGTCCCGGCGCCAGAAGCTGGCCAGCCCGAACACGGTGCCCCGGGCCCGCATCGGCACGGTGATCAACGAGTGGAAACCCGCGTCGAGGACGCGTTCGGCCCGCTCGGGGTCGACGCCGCGCCACTCGGTCGCGGCGGCCAGATCGGGCTCGAAGACGGCCCGGACCTGCTTCCCGCCTGCGTGGTCGGCCGCCACCGGCGGAGTCGCGGGCCTGCTGCCCACCGGCTGCAGCGGATGCGCGTCGCCGACGGCGGAGCGCAGCGCGACACGGCGCACGGCGGCGGTCGCGGGGTCGGGCAGCGGCTCCTCCCCGCTGATCACCGGATCGAGCAGGTCGACGGTGACCACGTCGGCGAACGGCGGGACGGCGACCTCGGCCAGCTCCTCGGCGGTGCGCACCACATCGAGCGTCGTACCGATGCGCAGACCCGCCGTGTACAGCAGTTGCAGGCGCTGCGCCGCGATCCGGGCCTGCCCGGCCACCTCCCGCAGCTCGGTGGTGTCCCGCAGGGTGGCGACACTGCCGGTGGATTCGCCGTCCCTCTTGGTGGTGCGCTGGTTGACCGCCAGCATCCGGTCGCCGACCATATGCACCTCGTCGCTGGCGGGGCGGCCGGAGGACAGCAGTTCCCCGACGCTCGACTCCAGCCGCAGGTCGTCCACGTGCTGCCCCTGGGCCCGGTCCGGCAGCCCCAGGAGGCGGTGTGCTTCGTCGTTCGCGAGCACCAGCCGTCGCTCGCCGTCGAGTACCAGCACTCCTTCGCGGACCGCGTGCAGGACCGCGTCATGGTGCTCGTACATCCGGGTCACCTCCGCCGGGCCCAGCCCGCGGGTCTGCCGGTTCAGCCGTCTGCTCACCAGGCCCGCGCCCGCCGTGGCCAGGAGCAGCGCGCCTGCGGCACCGACCGCCAGCCACGGCAGCTCCCGGTTGAGCCGCGCGGAGACGGTCGTGAGGTCGACCCCCGCCGTGACCAGCCCGACCATCGTGCCATCCGCGTCGCGTACGGGAGCCACGGCGCGTACCGAGTCCTTGGGCTCGCCCTCGAACTGCTCGGTGTAGGCCTCGCCGGCCAGCGCGCGGTCGAAGTCGCCGGTGGCGCGTTCGCCGATGAGTCCGGGGATCGGGTCGCTGAGCCGGATGCCTTTCCTGTTCAGTACGGCGACGAAGTCGATCCCGCACTGGCGGGTCGCCCGCACGCTCGTCGGCTGCAGCCTCCGGGACGGCCGGGAGGACTGCAGGGCCGCCGCCGTCGAGGGTGCCGCAGCCAGCGTGCGGGCGCACGCCATCGAACGCTCCCGAGCGTTGCGGACGTCAGCGGCGCGCGCCTGCCAGGCCAGTACCACGGCTGCCGCGACCACCAGCAGCAGCACGATCGTCAGCTGCAGTAGGAAAACCTGCCCGGCAACACTCCTGACCGCGAACCGCCGACCTCGCTCCCCCGTCCCGCGACGCTTAAGAGTCATGCAGCATGGTTTACCGTTCTTTGCCCTGAATTACCCGGATGCGCAATCCGCAGATGTCTGCGCGCCAGCGCCCGACGCGGCACCGCGGGGCGGAGATGGATCGCCCCTCGTCCGGCGCCGGACCACCGGTCGTACCCGGACCCGGTGGCGGCAGGGGCCGGACAGCAGGTCAGGCGGAGCGGTCGTCGACGTCCTTCAGCGCGCTCAGCCGGTGGGCGGGCGCCGTGCCCTCGGCCGCGTCACGGAAGGCCTTGAGTCCCTCGTAGAGCACGTTGCGCGCTCTCGGCGGCATCGCGGCCAGGGTCGTGGTCAGGGCTTCCTCGCGGCGAAGGCGTAGATCGCTGAGATACTTCCTGCCCTGGTGCGTCAGATGCAGCTCCAGCTCGCGGCGACTGACCTGGCTGGGCAGCCGCTCCAGGAAACCCAGCGCCTGGAGGCGGTCGCACAACCGGCTCACCGAGGAGGGGGCCGAGCCCAGCATCTCCCCCAGGGTGCGCAGGTTCATGCCCTCGTCACGGTCGAGGCAGTAGAGAACCCGCAACTGCGAAGCGGAGACGGGCGAGGAGGAGACCGCGTCGCGGCCGTGCTCCCACAGCACTTCGAGCAGTTCGATGACTTCACCGGCCGTGCCGGCCGCCTCGTTCGCCCCACGGCGCCGCGCCTGGCCCCGGCCCTGGGGATTCTCGCCCGTCACTGCACCGCTCCGAACCGACGCAACCGGTCGATGGCGGGGGTCGACGTCACGTTTCACTCCACAAGTTCGGCAGTCTTGCCGCCCGGTTCCGCGAGGCTCCCTCGCCGCTGTCAAGGGCCACGCAGAGCTTATCTCTCCATGCGCTCCTCGGACAGGCCCGCACCGGCAGAGCGCCGCTGCCCCGGAGGCATCGGCGGGCCGCGAACGTTCTGTTGTCATTCGGCGAATGTTTCCATGCGACGATAATGTGCGTGCCGACTCGTGGGGAAGCAGTGCTCCCTTGCCCGGCCGCTGCACATATGGCACCCAGAAAAGCAGGAGACGTGGACAGATTCGCCGTCGTCGAGCGGGCCCTGCGCGCCGCCGCCCCGCACGCGTTGATGGATGTCGCCACAGAGGCGCTGCGAGAGCACTACGACGCCGTCGATGCCGAGCTGCGCCTGGCCGACTACGGTATGCGATCCCTCCAACTGGTGGAGCCCGTGCCGCTCACCACCGAGCCGCTCCCCATCCACGGCAGCCCCCAGGGCCGGGCCCTGCGGGCGCCCGAGCCCGTCGTACTGACCGACCGGGCGACCGGCGCCGTGACGGTGCACCTGCCGGTGAGCGCGCGGGGCGACCGGTTGGGGGTGCTGTCCGTGACCCTGCCCGGCGGTACGGACGCCGCCGGCCTCCTGCCGGAACTGGCGGGGCTGTGCGAGGCGCTCGGCCACGAGATCACGGTCGCCGACCGGGACACGGACCTCTACCAGCGAGCACGGCGGGCCACCCGGCTGACCGTGGCCGCCGAGATGCAGTGGCACCTGCTGCCCGGCCACTCCTTCCAGCGGCACGAGTTCGCGCTCGGCGCCCACCTGGAGCCGGCCTACTCCACCTCCGGGGACAACTTCGACTGGTCGGTCTCCGCCGAGCACCTGACCGTCACCGTCACCAACGGCATGGGCGAGGGAGTCGAGGCAGCGCTGCTGACCAACCTCGCCGTCGGCGCGATGCGCAACGCACGCCGCGCCGGCCTCGGCCTGGCCGACCAGGCGGCCCTCACCGACCAGGCCGTGTACGCCCACTACCGGGGCTCCGCCTATGTCTCGTCGGTGCTGCTCCGCTTCGAACTCGCCACCGGAGAGGTGGAGATCGTCGAGGCGGGCTCGCCCCGCGCATGGCTGTGCCGGGACGCCAAGGTCGACAACCTGGTCTTCGACGCCCAACTCCCGCTGGGCATGTTCGAGGACACCCACTACGTCACCGAACACTTCCGCGTGCAGCCCGGCGACCGGCTGCTGCTGGCGACCGACGGCGTCTACGAGCCGTTGTCCCGCGCCGCCGAGCCCTTCGGCGACCACGCCCTGGCCCGCTCCCTGACCGCCAACCGGCTGCTGCCCCCCTCCCAGGTGCCCAGCGCGGTCTTCCGCGACCTCGCCGTCCACCGGGGCGAGGGCCCGCTCCAGGACGACGCGCTCGTGCTGTGCGTCGACTGGTACGGGCCCGAGGGGCGCGACGGCGCGGCCTGAACATCCGGGTCCCGGCGCCCCTCGACTCACAGTCGCCGCACAGGTTCAGCACAGGTGGATGACAGCGCCGTTCGCGATGTTCGGGTCCATGCCCAGCCAGGCAGCGCCACCGCCGCCCGCCCCCGCAGGCCGGCCGCCGCGCCACAACGGACCCGAAAGAGAGCGGACCTCAGCATGACCACCCTCACCCCCTCCGGCAGCGCCGCGGACACGCCGCCCACCGGCACCGGCTCCGCGGCCGGACACCGGGGCAGCCTCGGCCACCGGCTCCGGGCCCGGTCACGGCACCGACGGGCCGGGCGACCACGCTGGGAGAGCCCCGCGTTCTGGACGCTGCTGGCCGCCACCGCGGTGCTGTATCTGTACGGCCTCGGCGCCTCGGGGTACGCGAACTCCTTCTACTCCGCCGCGGCCCAGGCCGGCGGGGTGAGCTGGAAGGCGTTCCTGTTCGGCTCCCTCGACGCGGGCAACGCCATCACCGTCGACAAACCACCGGCCGCGCTGTGGCCGATGGCCCTGTCCGTACGGCTCTTCGGCCTCGGCTCCTGGCAGATCCTGGTACCGCAGGCACTGCTGGGCGTCGCCTCCGTCGGCCTGCTGTACTCCGCCGTACGCCGCCGCACCGGACCGGCCTCCGCCCTGCTCGCCGGGGCGCTGCTGGCGCTGACCCCGGTGGCGGCGCTGATGTTCCGCTTCAACAATCCGGACGCGCTGCTGTGCCTGCTCATGGTGGCGGCCCTGTGGTGCCTGGGCCGGGCCGTGGAGGACGCCCGCACCAAGTGGCTGGTGCTGGCCGGCGCCTGCTTCGGCGCCGGCTTCCTGGCCAAGGCCCTGCAGGCGTGGCTCATCCTGCCGGTTGCCGCGCTGGTGTATCTGGTCTGCGGGCCGACCGGGCTGCGTCGCCGCATCGGGCAGCTGCTGTGCGGCGGGCTGACCACCGTCGTCTCGGCGGGCTGGTGGGTCGCCCTCGTGGAGCTGTGGCCCGCCTCCTCGCGGCCGTACATCGGCGGCTCGCAGGAGAACAGCTTCCTGGAACTGACCTTCGGCTACAACGGTTTCGGCCGCCTCACCGGCGACGAGACCGGCAGCGTCGGCGGCGGCCGGGGCCCCGGCGGCGCCGGTGGCGGCATGTGGGGTCGGACCGGGCCGGGCCGGCTGTTCGGCGACACGATCGGAGGCCAGATCGGGTGGCTGCTCCCGGCCGCGTTGCTGCTCCTCGTCGTGGGCCTGATCCTGACCCGCAGGGCGGCGCGTACCGACGCCCTGCGGGCCGCGTTCCTGCTGTGGGGCGGCTCGCTGCTGATCACCGGCGCCACCTTCAGCCTGATGTCCGGCATCTTCCACGAGTACTACACGGTCGCGCTCGCGCCCTACCTCGCTGCCGTGGTGGCCATGGGGTCGGCGGCGCTGTGGCGGGAGCGGGGCCGCTTCCGCTGGAGCGCGGTGCTGGCGGCGACGGTGGCCGGGACCGCCGTGTGGTCGTTCGTCCTGCTGGGCCGGGCGACGGACTGGCTGCCGTGGCTGCGCTGGACCGTGCCGGCCGTGGGCGTGGTGGCGGCCTGCGGACTGCTGGCCGCCAACGTGCTGCCGCGCACGGCCGGTGTGGCGGTCGCCGCGCTCGCGCTGCTCGCCGCGGTCGCCGGGCCGGTGGCGTTCACGCTGAGCACCGTCAACACGCCGCACACCGGTTCCATCGTCACGGCGGGCCCCGCGGTGAGCCGGGGCGGCCCACCCGGCGTGCCAGGCGGCGGCAACAAGGGCAGGCCCGGCCCGGGACAGGGCGCGGTGCCCGGTCAGGGTGGTGCGCGGGGTACGCCCGGCGCCGGGAACGGCGGCAGCCAGGGTGTCGGCGCTCAGCGGGGCATGCCGCCCTCGCCCGGCGGCGGCGCTCAGGGGCCGGGCCGGCGCGAGGGGGCGGGCGGCCCCGGCGGCGGGATGGGAGGACTGCTCAACGGCAGCGAGGTCTCCGCGAAGGCGGAGGCGCTGCTGCGCAAGAACGCCGCCTCGTACACCTGGGCTGCGGCAGCGACCGGTTCGCAGAACGCGGCCGGCTACCAACTCGCCACCGGCCTTCCGGTGATGGCCGTCGGCGGCTTCAACGGAACCGATCCCTACCCGACCCTCGCGCAGTTCAAGAAGTACGTGGCCCAGGGCCGGATCCACTACTTCGTCGCCGGTTCGCAGGGTGGTCCCGGAGGAGGCCGCGGCACGTCCTCGTCGATCAGCTCGTGGGTGACGGAGAACTACACCGAGGTGAAGGCGGGCGACACCACCTTCTACGACCTGACGCAGCCGAAGAGGACAGCGACGGGCTGATATCCGGCCCCCCGGGTCTGCCGCGCCCACCGACCAGGGGGCGCGGCAGATCCGCGCGTCGGAACTTTTCCGCGCACGGGCCATTGACGTGGCGCTGGGCGGGGTTCTAGGTTCCCGGCATCGATAGGAAAGTTTCCTAACGAATGCCGTCCACGCGCCGAACGCCGGGACGGCCCGGACAGACAGGGCACTCCTCCACCATGGCCACACACACCAGCCCGAGCGGCATACCGGGAACGCCGGGCACCCCGCGTGTACTGCGGGCGATGAACGACCGCGCCGCACTCGATCTGCTCGTGGCCCACGGACCGCTCACCCGCACCCGGATCAGCGAGTTGACCGGTCTGTCCAAACCGACCGCCTCCCAACTCCTCGGCCGGCTGGAGGAGACGGGCCTGGTCCGCACCCGCAGCAAGGAGAGCGGCAGGCCCGGTCCCAACGCGCTGCTCTACGAGATCGAGCCCACGGCCGCCCATGTGGCCGCACTCTCGGCCGACCCGCACGGCATCTCCGCAGTCGTCGCCGACATCACCGGCACCGTCGTCGGCCGGGCCCGCGTGGAGGCGGACTCGGTGGCCGAGGACGTCCGGCACCGCACCGCGCAGCTGGTCAAGGAGGCCGTCGACGGAGCCCTACGGGAGGCCGGGCTCGGCTCCACCGAGCCGCACACCACGGTCATCGGCACGCCGGGGGCCATCGATCCGCGGTCGGGCGAACTGCGCTACGCCCCGCACCTGCCGGGCTGGCACTCCCGCACCCTCCGCGCCGAGCTGGCCGAGGTGCTCGGCACCCCGGTGACCATCGAGAACGATGTGAACCTCGCCGCCATGGCCGAGCAGCACGCGGGCGCGGCCCAGGACCACGACGACTTCACCCTCGTCTGGGTGGACAACGGCACGGGCGCCGCGATCGTCGTGGGCGGCGTCCTGCTGCGCGGGGCCACCGGCGGGGCCGGCGAGATCGGCTACATGCCGCTGCCCGGCGCACCGCTCGCCCGGGGCGGCCCGGGTGAGTACGCGGCGGCCAACGCGGGCGGCGGCTTCCAGAGCCTGGTGTCGGTGCCGGCGGTACGCCGGCTGGCCGACGGGAAGCCGCTGGCCGAAGCCCTTGCCGACCTGTCCGTCCGCGAGGAGACAGCACGCCGGCTGGCGAACGGCATCGCCGCGGTGGTCGCGGTCGTCGACCCGCAACTCGTCGTCCTCTCCGGTGCCGTGGCGCGAACCGGCGGCGAGGAGCTGCGCGCGCTGGTCGAACGTGAGCTGACCGGGCTGGCGCTGCCCAGGCCGCTGCTGCGACTGAGCGAGGTGGCGGACGACCCGATCCTCGGCGGCGCCCTGCTGTCCGCGCTGGCGCAGGCGCGCGACGAGGTGTTCGACACCGCCTGAGGCCGGGCCGCCCCACCTCACCCTCCGGGCCCCGGCCCTCCCGCCCCTTCCTCGGCTTCCCCTCTCTTTTGCCCCTTTCTCCCCGTTCTTGCCCTCCCCTGCCCACCCCTTCCCGTCCTTATCGTCCTCCTCTTCCTCATCGTTCTTCCGAGAAGGAGACCGCCATGCCGCCTCCGCGTCTGCGCGCCTGGCCGGCCGCGTTGCTCGCCGCCGGGCTGCTGCTGTCCGGCTGCGCCAACCCGAGCGTCGGCAGCGCCGACGACGACCCGAAAGCCCCGGTCACCCTCAAGTTCTGGCACGGCTGGTCGGAGCCGGGTGAGGTCGAGGCGCTCGACCGGAGCATCGAGCGCTTCGAGAAGCTGCATCCGAACATCCACGTCGACGCGACCGGAAACGTCAACGACGCCACCGTCAACCAGGCGCTGCGCGCGGGCGGTGACAAGGCACCGGATGTGGTCTCCTCCTTCACCACCAACAACGTGGGCCAGTACTGCGACTCGGGGATGTGGGTCGATCTCGACCCGTTCCTGAAGAAGAGCGGCATCGACAAGAAGAAGGTCTTCCCTCGCACCCTGCTGGACTACACCCGGTACGAGGGAACGCAGTGCGCGCTGCCGCTGCTGGCCGACGCCTTCGGGCTCTACTACAACAAGGACGCCTTCGCCGAGGCGGGCATCGAGCGCCCGCCCCGCACGATGTCCGAGTTCCGGAAGGTCGCGGCCAAGCTGACCGAGCGCGACGGTGACCGGGTCGAACGGGCCGGCTTCATGCCCAACTTCCGGCTGTACCAGAACAGTCCGGACCGGCTGTTCGCACAGTGGGGGCCGCGCTACTTCGACGCGCACGGCAAGGCCCGCCTCGCGAAGGAGCCACGCACCCGGCAGTTCTTCCGCACGATGAGGAAGCTGTCCGACGCGCAGGGCGGCTATCGGGCGTTGGAGCGGCTGCGGCAGAGCTTCGGCGACGAGATGTCGAAGCAGAGCGGCCTCATGACCGGGAAGCTGGCGATGCACATGGACGGTGAGTGGCGCGGGCTGATGCTGAAGGAGGCGAAGCCCGACTTCGAGTGGGGGGTGGCGCCGCTGCCCGTGCCCGACGACCAGGCCGAGACCTACGGGCGCGGCTATCTGACCGGAACGGTCGCCGGTATCGCGCACAGCAGCAAGCACCAGAACGCCGCCTGGGAGCTGCTGAAGTTCCTCACCACGGACACCGACCAGGTGGTGTCCTTCGCGAACGCGATCCACAACGTGCCCTCCACCAAGGCCGCGCTCAGCTCCCCGCGGCTGGACGCCGACCCGGCCTTCCGTACGTTCCTGCGGATCGCGAAGAACCCGCACAGCCAGGCGCTGCCGCCCTCCACCACCGGGGGCCAGTACGTGACGGCCCTGCAGGACTTCGCCTACTCGGTGGAGGCGGGCAAGGTCTCCGACCTCGGCGCGGGCCTGCGGGAACTCGACCGGCAGATCGACGCCGACACCCTCCAGGCACGGAACTAGGAGCCCGGCATGGCACTCTCCCTCTCCCCCGGCGGCGCCGGCGGCGTGGACCCGCGGCTGCGCCGCAAGAAGGCGCGGGACAGGCTGCGCACGGTCGGTTTCCTGTCGCCCTGGCTGGTGGGTTTCTCGGTCTTCTTCGGCTACCCGCTGATCGCGACCGGCTACTTCTCGTTCATGCACTACAACCAGATCAAGCAGCCGGAGTTCGTGGGCTGGCGGAACTGGTCGTACGTGTTCACGCAGATGCCGCTGTTCGGTCCCGCGCTGTGGAACACCCTGTGGCTGGTCGTGGTGATGGTGGCGCTGCGCGTGGTCTTCGGGATCGGCGTCGGACTGCTGGTGACGAAGCTGAAGAGCGGGATCGGTTTCTTCCGCACGGCGTTCTACGTGCCGTATCTGGCACCGCCGGTGGCGGCCACGGTGGCCTTCGTCTTCCTGCTCAACCCGGCGACCGGGCCGGTGAACGAACTGCTCTCGAAGGTCGGTGTCCACGCGCCGAACTGGTTCAACGACCCCGCCTGGTCCAAGCCCTCGCTGGTGATGCTGTCGCTGTGGGGCATCGGCGACCTGATGGTCATCTTCATGGCCGCGCTGCTGGACGTGCCCAAGGAGCAGTACGAGGCGGCCGAGCTCGACGGCGCGGGCCCCTGGGCCCGGTTCCGCTACGTCACCTGGCCGAACATCACCCCGATCGTGATGTTCGCCGTGGTCACCGGCGTGGTGCAGACGATGCAGTACTACACGCAGGCGCTCGTCGCCGGAAAACTCGCCTCCGGCGTCACGATCGGTCCCGGAACGGTCATTCAGCCCGGCTACCCCGATCACTCGACGATCACCGTGCCGCAGCTCGTGTACCAGCTGGGGTTCCAGAACTTCAACACCGGCGCCGCCTGCGTGCTCTCCCTCGTACTGTTCGCAATCGCGATGGCCGTCACCATCCTGCTCATGCGCCGCAGCAGCGGCCTGCTGTCGGCGGAGGACTGACCCCGATGACGACACCGACCCCCTCAGCGGCCCAGGCCGCCACCGTGCCCGCGACCGCGGCCGGTCGGCTCCCGGAAGCCCGCAAGCCCGTCCGCACTCCCTCTCCGGGCTCCACCGCGGCGCTCCGCCGTGCCCGCCGCACCCGCGTCCTGCACTGGATCGCGGTGCACTCCACCGCGGTCGCGCTGGCGCTGGCGTTCGTGCTGCCGTTCGTCTTCGTCTTCCTCACCTCGGTGATGAGCGACCGCCAGGCCATGAGCGGCGAGCTGTGGCCGACCTCCTGGCACTGGGACAACTACGCCACGGTCTTCCGTACCCCCGGCTTTCTGGACTGGTGGCGCAACTCGCTGATGTACGCGCTGCTGGGCACCCTCTTCACGGTGTGCTCGTCCCTGCCGGTGGCGTACGCGCTCGCCAAGTTCCGCTTCCGCGGCCGACGTACGGCGATGCTGCTGGTGATCTCCACGATGATGCTGCCGCCCCAGGTGATCGTGGTGCCGATGTATCTGGTGTGGGCGCAGCAGTTCCATCTGTCCGGCTCGCTGTGGCCGCTGATCATCCCGATGGCCTTCGGTGACGCCTACTCCATCTTCCTGCTGCGGCAGTTCCTGCTGACGATCCCCAGGGAGTACATCGAGTCGGCCCGGGTCGACGGCTGCGGCGAGCTGCGCACGCTGCTGCGGATCATCGTGCCGATGGCGAAGCCCGGGATCGCGGCCGTCGCCCTCTTCCAGTTCTTCTACTGCTGGAACGACTACTTCGGACCGCAGATCTACGCGGCACAGAACCCCGGCGCCTGGACGCTCAGTTACGGGCTGGAGTCCTTCAAATCGGCGCACAGCGTGGACTGGAACCTCACCATGGCGGCCACGCTGCTGGTCATGGCGCCGGTCATCATCGTCTTCTTCTTCGCACAGAAGGCCTTCGTCGAAGGCGTCACCCTCACCGGAGTAAAGGGCTGAGACATATGAAGCTCGCAGTGGTCGGCGGAGGCTCGACCTACACCCCCGAACTCATCGACGGCTTCGCACGGCTGCGCGAGGTGCTGCCGATCGACGAGCTGGCGCTGATCGACCCGGCCGCCGAACGGCTGGAGCTCGTCGGCGGCCTGGCCCGGCGCATCTTCGCCCGGCAGGGCCACCCCGGCACCGTGACCACCACGGCCGACCTGGACGCGGGCGTGGACGGCGCGGACGCCGTACTGCTCCAGTTGCGGGTCGGCGGGCAAGCGGCCCGGGAGCGGGACGAGACCTGGCCGCTGGAGTGCGGCTGCGTCGGCCAGGAGACCACCGGCGCCGGCGGCCTGGCCAAGGCGCTGCGCACCGTGCCGGTCGTCCTCGACATCGCCGAGCGGGTCCGCCGCGGCAACCCCCATGCCTGGATCATCGACTTCACCAACCCGGTCGGCATCGTCACCCGCGCGCTGCTGGCCGCCGGGCACAAAGCGGTCGGCCTGTGCAACGTGGCGATCGGCTTCCAGCGGAAGTTCGCGAAGCTGCTCGACGTCGCCCCCGCCGAGGTGCACCTGGACCACGTCGGACTCAACCACCTCACCTGGGAGCTGGGCGTACGCCTCGGCGGCCCGGACGGCACCGACGTACTGCCCAGGCTCCTGGCCGAGCACGGCGAGGCCGTCGCCGACGATCTGCACCTGCCCCGCACACTGGTCGACCGCCTCGGTGTCGTCCCCTCGTACTATCTGCGCTACTACTACGCGCACGACGAAGTGGTGCGCACCCAGCGAGACAAGCCCACCCGTGCGGCGGAAGTGGCCGCCCTGGAGCGGCAGTTGCTTGAGATGTACGCCGACCCGGCCCTGGACACCAAGCCCGAGCTGCTGGCCCGGCGCGGCGGCGCCTTCTACTCGGAGGCCGCCGTCGACCTGGCCGCCTCACTGCTGCGCGAGGGCGGCAGCACCCACCAGGCGGTCAACACCCTCAACCGGGGAACGCTGCCCTTCCTGCCGGACGACGCGGTGATCGAGACCCAGGCCCGCATCGACCGGGACGGCGCCCACCCGCTGCCGGTGCCCGCCCTCGATCCGCAGTTCACCGGGCTGATCGCCCATGTGACCGCCTACGAGGAGCTGGCTCTGCGGGCGGCACTGCACGGTGGCCGCGACCGGGTCTTCAAGGCGCTGCTCGCCCACCCGCTCGTCGGCCAGCTCGAGTACGCCGAACAGCTGACCGACCAACTCCTCGCACACAACAAGGAGCACCTGGCGTGGGCCTGAGCCGACCCCGTCCCACGACACCCCCCGCCACCCGTACGGCGGCACCCCCGGCGGGTCGGCGCGGCCCGGCGGACCCGGCCCCGGCCGTGCTCGCCATCGACGCGGGCAACAGCAAGACCGATGTCGCGCTGCTGAGCGCGGACGGCGGCGTGCTCGGCACCGCACGGGGCGGCGGCTTCCGGCCCCCCACGGTGGGGGTCACCGCCGCCGTGGACGTACTGGCCGAGACCGTCGCACGGGCCCACGCGGCAGCGCGCGCGACGGCCGGGCAGGACGGGGGCGGGGCCGCCGCCCCGGCCGCTTCCCCGGTACGCCAGGTGATGGCCTGTCTGGCCAACGCGGACCTGCCCGTGGAGGAGGCGCAGCTGGCCGGTGCGCTCACCGACCGCGGCTGGGGCGAGCGGGTCACCGTGCACAACGACACCTTCGCGGTGCTGCGAGCCGGGCTGACCGCCCACGACGGGGACGCGGCACCGCGCGGGGTGGCCGTCGTGTGCGGTGCGGGCATCAACTGCGTCGGTATGCGGCCCGACGGGCGCACCGCGCGCTTTCCCGCCATCGGGCGGCTCTCCGGTGACTGGGGCGGCGGCGGAGGACTGGGTGAGGAGGCGCTGTGGCACGCGGCCCGCGCCGAGGACGGCCGCGGCGAGCCGACCCTGCTGCGCACGGCACTGCCCGCACACTTCGGGCTGGACTCGATGTACGCGCTGATCGAGGCGGTGCACCTGGGCCGTATCCCGTACGCGCGGCGGCTGGAGCTGGCTCCGGTGCTCTTCGAGGTGGCCGCCCGGGGCGACGCCGTCGCGGACTCGCTGGTGGCGCGGATGGCCGAGGAGGTCGTCACCATGGCGGTGGTGGCGCTGCGCAGGCTGGACCTGCTGGAGGAGGAGGTTCCGGTGCTGCTGGGCGGCGGCATCCTCGCCGCGGGCCACCCCCTCCTCGACGACCGCATCACCCGGCTCCTCGGGCAGCGCGCGCCTCGGGCCCTCCCCCGCGTGGTGCGCGCCCGCCCGGTGCTGGGTGCGGCCCTGCTGGGGCTCGACGCGCTCGGCGCCCCGGTGGCGGCACACGAGCGGGCGCGCCACTACTTCGAGCGGGCCCGTCCGGCGGATCCTGTGGGGCCGCCGGAGGGGACGGACACCCCGGCCCCCGGGGCCGGAGCGGCCACCGGCTGACGCGTCGCCCGGCGGGCTCCGCTGGACGGGGGCTTCCCGTCCCGCCGCGCGCCGTCGAGGGGCACTCCCGCGGTCCGGGAGGGAGGATGGGAGGGGTACGGCCCGGGCCAGGGAGGTAGCCGTCGTCGTGAGGAACCGCGAGGAGCCGCCCGAGGAGGACGCCGACGGCGCGGTAGGGGTGAGCCTCTCCCCGCCCGGCGGGCTCCTGGATGTGCTGACTGTCGGTGCTGTGGTGCTGGACGAGCGGGGGCGGATCGTGCTGTGGAGCCCGCAGGCCGAGCAGTTGTTCGGGTATACGGCGGCGGAGGCGCTGGGCCGGTACGCGGCCCCGCTGCTGGTACCGGACGAGCACATCGAACTCGTGCTCCGCCTGTTCGACCAGGTGATGCGGGAGGGGAAGAGCTGGGCGGGGATCTTCCCCGTCAAGTGCAAGGACGGCCGGGTCCGGCTCTTCGAGTTCCGCAACATGCGGCTCCACGACGACCAGAGCGCCGTCTACGCGCTGGGCCTGGTGACCGACCGGGCCGCGCTGCGCGAGGTCGAGCGCGACCTGGCCTTCTCGACGCTGCTGATCCAGCAGTCCCCCATAGGGATCGCGGTCCTGGACACCGATCTGCGGTACGTCTCCGTCAACCCCGCCCTCGCCCGACTCGACGGGATCGGTGAGGAGGAGCATCTGGGCAGGACCGTCCGCGAGGTGCTGCCCCCGTCGCACGCCAGGGACGCCGACGCCGTGCTGCGGCGGGTCCTGGAGACGGGCGAGCCGGTCATGGACCGGGAGGTGGTGGGCGGCGAGATCCCGGCGGGCGAGGGCCACGCCTGGTCCGTCTCCGTCTACCGGCTCGACGACTCCGGCGGACGGCCGCTGGGGCTGTCCATCTCGGTCACCGACATCACCGAGCGGCACAAGGCGGCGATCCAGGCCGAGCAGGCCCGACAGCGCCTCTCGCACCTGGCCGAAGCGTCCGTACGCATCGGCACCACGCTCGACCTGGAGCAGACGGCCCGCGAGCTCGCCGAGATCACCGTGCCCGAGCTGGCGGACATCGTCGCCGTCGATGTGCTCGACGCCGCCGTACGGGACCAGCCCGTCCGCATCCCCGAGGAGGAGACCGCCACCTTCCGCGCGCTCGCGCTGGTCTCCGCCTACCCCACCGTCGCGGCCGAGGCCGCCGACCCACCGGGCCAGGTCGCCCGCTACAGCGCCGAGCGGCTCATCACCCGCTGTGTCGCCACCGGTCAGCCGGTCGCCGTGCCCGCCGTCCAGCCGGAGGACCTGCGCGGCATCGCCCGCGACGAGGACTCCGCCGCTCTGCTGGCACGCGCGGGCGTCCACTCCTATCTCGCGGTCCCGCTGATCGCCCGCGGCGAGGTACTGGGCGCGCTGGATCTCAAGCGCACCCGCAATCCCAAGCCGTTCGACCACGACGACACGATCCTCGCCTGCGAGCTCGCCGGCCGCGCCGCCGTCTGCATCGACAACGCCCGCCTCTACCGGCAGCAGCACAACATCGCCCTCACCCTGCAGCGCAGCATGCTGCCGACGCCTGCCACCACCTCCACCAGACTGCGCATCGCCTCCCGCTACCAACCGGCCGGAGCACACAGCGAGATCGGCGGCGACTGGTTCGACGTCCTCCAACTGGCGGAGGAGTGCACCGCGCTGGTGGTCGGCGACGTGATGGGCAGCGGCGTCACCGCCGCCGCCACCATGGGACGGCTGCGCACCGCGACCCAGACGCTGGCCCGGCTGGCGCTGTCGCCGGGCGACGTGCTCCGCCACCTCGACCAGATCACCGCCGGTCTCGACCCGTACTTCGCCACCTGCCTGTACGCCGTCTACGATCCCCACCGCCACCGGTGCCGGGTCGCGTCCGCCGGCCATCTGCCACCCGTGCTGGTGCCCGCGCGGGGCGAGCCCCGGCTGGTCGAGCTGCCCACGGGCCCGCCGCTGGGCATCGGCGGAGGCGAGCACGGCACCGTCGCCGTCGACCTCCACCCGGGCGACCTGCTGGTGCTGTACACGGACGGGCTGATCGAGACCCGGCGCGACGACATCGAGGACCGGCTGGAAGTGCTGCTGGATCTGCTGCGCACCGAGGCCGGTTCCGGCCGCTCCCTCGAAGCCGTCTGCGACCACCTCCTCGAATCGCTGCGCAGCCCGGACAACCACGACGACGTGGCGCTGCTGCTGATGAGTCCGACGGAGTGACGCTGGTCCGGGGCGGCGGGGGCGGGGGTGCCCGGACGCGGGCCGGGAGGCGGCGGCGCAGGACGCGCCAGGGGTGAACGCGAGGCCGGCCGACCGCGGACGTAGGGTCGGGCGGTAACGGGGCCGTGGCAGGATGCGGCCCGTCATGGCTGGAAGGCGACCGTGACTGCGAACACCGAGCACCCGTCCCTGCTGGATCTGCCCCCGCTCTCCGCGGAGCATTTCGCCGCCGTCGAGGACAAGATCGCCTCATTGCTGCGGACCCGCTGCGATGTCGTGGCGATGCAGGGTGAGGCGCTGCTGCCACTGGAGGCGTGCATCCGCTCGGCGGCACCGCGCGGCAGCACGGCCCTCAATGTGATCACCGGGCCCTACGGGGAGACGTTCGGCGGCTGGCTGCGCTCGTGCGGTGCTGAGGTCGTCACCGTGACCGCGCCGTTCAGCGGTGCCGTCACCCCGGAGCAGATCGCCCGGGCGCTGCGGGAGAACCCGGAGATCGGTCTGGTGAGCCTCGTCCATGCCGAGGCGGCGACCGGTAACACCAACCCCGTCGCGGAGATCGGTGCGGTGGTGCGCGAGCATGGCGCGCTGCTGATGCTGGACGCGGTCGCGTCGGTGGGTGCCGAGCCGCTGCTGACCGACGCCTGGGGAGTGGACCTGTGCGTCATCGGCGGCCAGAAGGCGCTGGCGGGCCCCGCGGGGGTCTCGGCCGTGTCGGTCAGCGCGCGGGCATGGGAGCGGATCGCCGCGAACGAACAGGCGCCGCGCCGCTCGTACCTGTCACTGCTCGACTGGAAGGAACGCTGGCTCGACGGCGGCCGGACGGCACTGCCGCACGCCCCGGCGCAGTTGGAGATGCTGGCGCTGGAGCAGGCCGTCGACCGCGTGGCCGCGGAAGGCCTGGACGCGTCCATCGCCCGGCACCGGGCGGCATCGGCCGCGGTACGGGCGGGCGCACGGGAACTGCCCGGACTCGACCCCTACGTGGTGCGGGACCAGGACGCGGCCCCGGCGGCGACGACGCTGCGCGCACCGGCGGAGGGCGTGGACGCGCGCGAGGTGGTGGCCGCCGCGCTCAAGGCCGACGCGCGGGTACCGCTGCAGGCCGCCGCGGGGCCGCTGGCCGCGGAGGTGCTGCGCGTCAACCACTACGGACAGGCGGCCGAGCGCACGCTGGTGCTGGACTCGGTGCGGGCCCTGGCCACCGGACTGCACACGCTGGGTGTGGCCGGCGCCGGGAGCGCGCGGGGCCGCGCCCTCGACGCGGCGGACGCGGCCTGGAGCGGCACCGCCGCGGCCTGACCCGCGAGGAGCAGTCGGGGCGGACCGCCCCCGGCGGGTCGTGCCCGCGGGCCGCGAGGTACCTCGCGGCCCGCTGCTCACTCCGGCCAGGGCGACTCCAGCACAGCGCGGACGA
Source organism: Streptomyces sp. B15 (assembly GCF_018070605.1). NCBI lineage: Bacteria > Bacillati > Actinomycetota > Actinomycetes > Kitasatosporales > Streptomycetaceae > Streptomyces > Streptomyces sp. B15. Next base: position 8,207 of record NZ_JAGPXJ010000054.1, on the reverse strand, counting down.
AGTCGCCACGCCGGAAGTGCGGGTCGTAGTGGGCGAGGACGTCGGCCTTCACATTGCCGAACGTCGTCTCCGGCTTCGGCTCCACACCGTCGGCGAACGCCCGCAGGATGCGCTGCTTGAACGCCGGGCGGGGGTGCATGGCGACCACGGCCTCGCGGTCCGCCGCGTCGATCTGGTCGTACGCGAGGCCGAGCACGTCGTACTCCACACCGGCCGTCACCAACGCCACCTCGGGTTCCATGAACTCCGGGATGCCCGGGGTGGTGTGCAGGGCGATCGCCGTCCACACGCGCCGGACGGCGCCCTCGGGAACCCGGCGGGCCTCCAGGAAGCGGCGGGCCTCTTCCGCGCTGTCCACCTCGAAGCGCCGCCCGCTGTCGTGGAACGGCTCCCCCAGGCCCACATCGTGGAAGAGCGCCGCGACATAGAGCAGTTCCGGATCGAAGTCGAGCCGGCGGGCGCGTCCCAGGAGGCTGCCGAAGAAGTACACCCGGCGCGAATGGTCGTAGATCAGATCGCCGGTGGTGTCGCGCACCAGTTCGGTGGCCTCCGCGGCCAGTCGGGAGTCCGGCACACTCACCCCTGCCGGTCCGTACTGTTCACCCATCGGCCTTCGGCCTCCTTGTTCGTACCGCCCGTCGTCGGTGCCGCCCGCGGTGCGGTCAGTGGCCGCCGGGGTTGGGTTCCAGAACGAAGACCGGAATCTCCCGGTCGGTCTTGCGCTGGTAGTCGGCGTAGTCGGGATACGCCTCCACGGCACGCTTCCACCACACGGCCTTCTCCTCGCCGGTGACCTCGCGCGCCGTCATGTCCTGCCGCACGGGCCCGTCCTGGAGCTCCACGCGGGGGTCGGCGACCACGTTGTGATACCAGACCGGGTGGGTGGGTGCCCCGCCCAGTGATGCCACCACCGCGTACTTCCCGTCGTGCTCCACCCGCATCAGCGGCGTCTTGCGGACCTTGCCGCTCTTGGCGCCCTTGGTGGTCAGGACGACGACGGGCATACCCCGCATCGTCGTGCCCTCGGTACCACCTGAGCGCTCGTACAGCTCGACCTGGTCCCGCACCCACTGCTCGGGGCTCGGCTCGTACTCACCCTCGATCGGCATGCTGCGTACGTCCCCTCATCGGTTCTGCTCCACTGCCCGGGTCCGGTCGGAGGTCGGACCCTCCGGGCTTCGCCCGGCTGCGGCCTGCTCAGCCGTGGCCTTCCCGGCTTACCACAGGCGGGGGTGGCGTACACGTACCGAGCCAGGGTCGGCCGAGACGCCCGCACGTGGCGGGGATAGCGTGACGGGGAACGTGCCGATGGGCACGTGATCGATACATTCACTCGGAGGTAGAGGCTCCCGTGGCCCGAATAGAGGACGCACGCAAGACCTTTGACAAATTCGACCGGAACGGCGACGGCTATGTCACCCCGGTCGAGTTCCAGCAGGCCATGGTGGAGCTGGGAGACCGGCACTACACCGTGGGCCTCGCGGAGGCCATCGTGAAGACACGGGACGGGAACGGCGACGGCGTTCTGTCCTTCGAGGAGTTCTTCGAGAAGGCCAAGGACCTCTGACGAAGTCCGAGGGCCGGTGAGGGCGGGTGTCCCACGGCCCCGCCCTCGCGCGCACACCCGGCGGCCGCCCCCGCGGGCGGCCGCCTCCTGTCGTTCCGGCCTGATCCGGCGCGCCGCCGCCTGCGGAAGCGGAGTCCGGCCGGCCCGGTACCTCAAGTCACGTACGCCGCACGGAGGTTGAGGTGCGCGGCACGGCACCGTGCCGGCTGCCCTCGCCGTTGCCCGCCCGGAGGGCCGCCGTAGAGTGGCGGTGAACAGATCGTTGGCCCCGGCGGACCACCGGGGCGGATTGCGTGGGGCACAGATGGCGGAAATCGGGGACGGGCAGCGGCCGCTCAACACCGGCACGGCGCACTCCGCGCGGGTCTACGACTACATTCTGGGCGGGAAGAACCACTACGAGGCCGACGTCACGGCCGGTGACGCCATGATCGAGGTCTGGCCCGCGCTGCCGGTGCATATGAGGGCCAACCGGGCTTTCATGCTGCGCGCGAGCCGCTACCTCGCGCGCGAACGGGGAATTCGGCAGTTCCTGGACATCGGCACCGGCCTGCCCACCTCTCCCAACCTCCACGAGGTTGTCCAGGAGGTGGAGCCCACGGCCCGGGTCGTCTACGTCGACAACGACCCGATCGTGTTGAACTACGCGCAAGCGCTGCTCGCCAGCACCCCGCAGGGTCGCACCACCTACGTCCACGCGGACATGCGGGACCCGGACGCCATCCTCGGCTCCGCCGAGTTCCGAGCCACCTTGGACCTCGACGAGCCGATCGCGCTGCTGGTCATCGGGATGCTGCACTTCATCCACCCCTCGGACGACGACCACGGGCTGCTCCGCAGATTGCTGGAACCGCTACCGGCCGGCAGCTATCTCGCCGCGACCATCGGTACCGCCGACTTCGCGCCGGAGGAGGTCGGTCGTGTCGCCGAGCAGTACGCGGCGGAGGGGATGCCGATGGCGCTGCGGACACATCAGGAGGCGTCCGCTTTCTTCACCGGTCTCGAACTGGTGGATCCCGGCGTGGTCCAGGTCCACAAGTGGCGCCCCGGTCCGGACGACGAGCCCGTATGCGACGAGGACATCGCCATGTACGGCGCCTTGGCCCGCAAGCCCGACTGAGAGCCCACTGGCCGACCGGATCCCTCCACCGGCACGAACGGACCCGGCACGAACCGGGCGGACCGAAGCGGCAACCTTACAAGCCGTTGATCCGATTTCGTAATATCCGAAATCATGAAGGCCGAATCCGTACCACCGGGCCGGTCCGCATTGTTGGCCTTGCAGCGCGCGACCTGAGGACCAACGCGTATCACCGCACGAGCGACAGCATTTCTCCGGCGTTGGTTCTGCACCCGGTCACCGGCCCGGCCGCTCCTGGCGCCGGCGCGCAGACGGCGACTGCGTGGACCGACGGCGCGCAGTGGAGTCGCGTGGCCGGAGTTGGGCGGCGGGGTCCGACGGAGGACGCGGAGTGCGGTGGCGTACCGCCCTCAGGCGTTCACTTTCGCCTTCGCCGCGCCCGGTCGGGGCTTCTTGCCGCTCTGCCCTTGATCCTCGGCGGGCTGCTCCTTGGAGCCGAGGACTTCCGCGTTCGCCTCGGCGGCGATGTCGTACAGCCCCTCGTTCACCTCGTGGGCGGCGCGCTTCGCGTCCGCGGCCAATTTCACCGACGTCTTGACAGCGCCTCGGACGACCGGCCTGAGTACCTTCTTGACGAGTGGAGCGGAGATCACTCCGACCATGAAGACAGGAAATACGGGAGGCATGGCGATTCGTTCCTCTCAGACCTTTTCCGTTCGCGGACCCTCTGCCATTTCGAGCATAAGGGGCACAACGAGCACCCAGCCAGGGCGGCCCATCCCTTTCACCCTTTCGAGTATTCAACGGTCGATATCGAGCTTTTCCGTTCCATTGTGAAAGGCGGGGCCGCTGGGAAAATTGAGGCTGTTATTTTCTAGGAAACGCGCGGACGCGCGGATCCGATCTGGAAGGACCCATGTCCCAGAAGACAGAGACCACAACGGACGACGTGCTCTACTCCGCCCAGGTGCGGCACGAGGACGGGCGGTACACATTGACGGTGACCGATCTTGTGAACGACACCGTTCAGGTGTTCCCGGTGGCGAAGAGGGCCGTGGACCGGCTGCCCTTCTATCTCGACATGCTCAAGAGCAAACTGTCGTGAGAACCCGACCGTGAGCGACCGGGGCTGAGCCCGACGAGCGAAGTGGGCGCCGCTGCCCGTCGAGGGCAACGGCGCCCGGCTCACGCCATGTGGCGGATCGGCGCCGGAGAGCGTGCGCCCCCCTGCGCGCCGTGGACTCAGCGTGCCTTCGACGTGGCGGAGCGGCTCTTGGGAACCGTCTTCCGCTCCGGCTCGGCAATGTCGTCCAGAACAACCTCGGCGCCCGCCTCGGCAGCGATATCACGCAGTTCGTCGTTGAGTTCGTGAGCGGCCCGACGGGTATCCGCGGCCAGCTTCAGCGATGTTTTCACCACACCACGGACAGCAGGCTTGGCCACCTTCTTCGCGAGTGCGGATACGAGAATACCCGCCATGAAGGCAGGAAGTACGGGCATAGGATTCGTTTCCTCTCCGGGGAAGCGGGATACGCAGGCTGAAGCCTAGGCCACAGATCACGCCCGGCTTCCCGGATTCACCCGTACGGGTATTCGCCGCCATGGATTCACCCCTTCTCAGTCAACCGACCGGTGGGGTGCAGGGCGTGTGACGTGCCCGCCGAGCGGCGAAGTCGGGCACCGCGGCGTGACGGACGGACGAGCACGGCCGCCCGCCACGCGAGCCGTAACGGCCTCAGCCGTTGATGCTGAAGGAGCCGTCGAAGGTGCCTGCTTCAGTCCGCCGAAGAACGACTGCCCGGCACAGTCGATGCCCTCCTTGAGCAGATCCACGCGGAACTTGCCGTGAAGCCTGGCGCCGGCGAAGGCACCGCCGGTGACGCTCCCGTCGACGGCGGCGCTGGGAACATCTGCCCGGAGATGGTCAGCGAGAGGGTGCTCTTGAGGCTCTTACCGTCCTTGGTCTTCCACTCGATCGTGCCTGCGCCCTCGGTCGGGACGTCGCCCCCGCCGACCACGCACGACATGGGCGCGTCGGACGCCCCGTTGAATTTGGCCGTGGCGATCTGCCCACCCTCGGGCGGCGGCAAGCGCGGAACCCAGCTGACGCGCGGGAATTCGGACGGCCACGAAAGGTCTCCTCCCTTGAGGGGCGAGTCGATGCGGAGCAAGCAAAATGCGCGCAGGTGGGCCCGATCAAGAAGATCCTGACAAAACGCCTCCCTAGAGGTGATGCGGGGGCATTGGGACGCACATGTGCGTCCGGAGCGCGACGACGCCCGTTCGAGGCTCCGATTCCTATACCGGTTCTAGTATCACGAGCATGGTGAGGACTCCTTTGACTCCGTGGGAACGGGAACGCGGTGAGCGGTTCGGCGCACTGCTGCGTCAGGCACGGGGCGACCGCAGCATGGTGGAAGTCGCCGCGGCGGCCGGCGTCTCGGCGGAGACGCTGCGCAAGATCGAAACCGGACGTGCACCGACTCCGGCCTTCTTCACCGTCGCCGCTCTCGCCGCCACGCTGCAGGTGTCCTTGGATGTCTTGGCGGCGGCGTGCGCCCCGGACGCGGACGCGGCCCAGGCCGAGCCGGCTCTCTCGGCCTGACAGCGGCCATCAGTTGGGCCGGAGCCGGGACTCGCACGCTCCCCCGGCTTCTCGACTGCTTCGGCGGGGCGCCCGACGACAGCCACGCCACGTCCCGCCACGTCGCGTCGCGTCGGGCCGTGTCGGGCTGCCTGACGGGCGACCGAAGACGCCGAGGATCAGATCCGGCGCGCGGCCCACACGGTGCGCTCGGTGCGCACCGCCAGGTCGTCCCGGCGCAGGATGCTGTGCGGGCTGCCGGTGTCGAGGAGTCGGTCGAGCGCGGCGAGGTCCTCGGTGGAGAGCGCCCGGGCGGCGGTGCCGCGGATGCGCCGCAGGCTGCCGAGCGCGTAGCGGCCGACCGCTCCGCTGCGGGAGCCTCCGATGTTGACGGCGATGGTGCGTTCGCCTTCGACCGTGAACCCGGCGGCGGTCAGCATCGGCCCCCAGTCGGCGCCGCGGTGGGGGACGTGCTCGGCGTGGAAGCGGTCGGTCGCGGCGTGGCAGCGCTCTTCGAGGCCGGGCCTGTCCTCCGGGGCGTTCTCGGGCAGGAAGCGGGGGAAGCCGGCCAGTTCCACGACGGCGAACAGGCCGCCGGGCGCGAGCATGTCGTGGACGTTGCGCAGAGCGCGCGGGGGGTGGGCCATGTGGTGCATCGAGGCCGAGGCCCACACCAGGTCCGGGGAGCCGAGGTCGGGCCAGCCGGAGTCGTCGAGGTCGGCCCGCACGGTGAGCACCCGCTCCCGCACGCCCCGGGCAGCTGCCTTGTCGCGCAGGCGCTGGAGGTGTCCTGCGGAGGTGTCGACGGCGGTGATGTGCGCCTCGGGGAACCGGTCGAGCAGGGCGAAGGTGCCCGCCCCCGTGCCGCAGCCCAGATCCACGATCCGGCGCGGGTCGCTCTTCAGCGGCAGCCATGCGGTGATGGAGGCCGTGTGCTCGGCGAGAACCTCGGCGTCCAGGTCGAGGATCTCCGCTTGGCCCTCGGCGTCGGCGCCGTACTCCTGGTGGTGATCGTGCTGGAGGCCGGGGTGGGTGGTGTGCTGGTGCGCTTGGGTCATACAGGCACGCTAGGCCGGTGTTGCGCCGGCGGCACGGCTGCTTTCGGTTTACGCAAGACGATGGCTCTCCGTGCTGCCTGTCGCGCAAGACACCGCGTCTGCCGGCCCGTGGCGCGGGCCCGCGCCGTCACTCACGGGCGCCCGAGGGAGCACGGTCGCCGGCGTCGTACTGGTGGCCGCGGCGGGCGTCGCGGTCGAAGATGCCCAGCATCTCGCACGGTCCGCCCTCGGCTCCGATCGCGTGGGGCAGCATCGTGGGGAACTCGGCGGCCTGATTGGTCTCGATGCGGAAGCGGCGGTGGCCGAGCATCAGGCGCGCGGTGCCGGACAGGACGACGAGCCATTCGCGGCCGGGGTGGGCACGCATACGCGCGGGATTGTCGGGCGGCGGTTCGGTCATCCGCTGGCGCACCACGCTGACGCCGGGATCGCCCTTCATGGGCCAGCGCATCAGACCGTGGGCGCCGTCGATCATCGGACTGATGACGACATCGTCGGCGGCGGTTTCGACGAGCTGGTCGAGCGTGGTGTCCAGGGCGCGGGCGAGGATGACGAGCTGATCCAGCGCAAGGCGGCGCCGACCGTTCTCGATACGACTCAGTGAGGACTGGCTGAGGTTGGCGCGGGTGGCCAGCTCTTCCAAGGACCAGCCTTGCGCGACGCGCAGCGCGCGGATCCGTTTGCGAACGAGGCTGTCCAGCTCTCCACCTTCCTGCGTCATGAGCAACATCGTATGCGAGAACGGCAACCCCGGGACGGTTGTGTGGAGGGAGGGGTCGTGGAACCGAAGCCGCCTCCTGCTCCGCCCCTCGGCACGCTGCAGCAGTCAGTCCGAAGGGCCGCTCCGGCCGGCCGAACGGGAGCCCGCGCTGATCTCTTTCGCGGAGGCGTTCACGGTGGCCACGTCTCGTGGATAGGTGCGCAGCGCGGTCAGCCCCAGCGCCGCCGAAGCGAGAAGAGCGACGAGGAAGACCATCAGGGTGTACTCCAGCCCTGTCCCGCCGCCACCGAAGCCCGCGACGGAGACGAAGCCGAACACCGTGGGAGCGGCCGCTTCACCAAGGGTGCGCAGGAAGGTCCGTACGCCCTCTGCGGTACCCCACATGTAGGGGTGGATGATGTCCAGCCGCGCGGCGTCCAGTGGCGGGTTGACCGCCCCCAGCAGGACGGCACCGGCCATGAACAACGGCAGCGCCGCGAGCAGCGCGCTGGTGTGCAGGGCCGGCGCGATGAGCAGGGGCACGCCGACCAGGCCGGCGATGGGCACCAGGATCCGCGCGGTGATCCAGCCGTTGCTCAGCAGCCGGTCCGCGACGCGCCCTCCGACGAAGACCCCGACCAGGGCGCCCGCGCCCACGAGCAGCACCAGCGACCCGGCGAGGGAAGTGCTGACACCGTAGTGCTCGGTCACGAACACGGTGGCGAAGGAGCGCAGGCCGGTGAAGTAGAAGTAGCCGAGGGCCGAGGCCGTGATCAGTACGAGGTTCGTGCGTACCCGCAGCACATAGCGGATGGCCCACCATCGGGGCTTTTTCCGGGGGTCCTCGTGCAGCACCAGATGTGCCACAGGTCGCACGCCCGCGCGTTCCGCGGCCTGCCCGGCCAGTCCGTCACCGCTGCCCTCCTCACCCGCACCGCTGCCCTTACTGTCCGAGGTCTGCCCGTCCCGGGTGCGGGCGTCCGGGTCCGGCTGTGCCTGGAGCATGCTCTGTTCGGCGCGGGCCGGTTCGGGCAGCCGGGTGACCGTCCACACGACCAGCGCGCCGGGCACGACGAGCCACCAGAAGGAGAACCTCCAGCCGAGCGACTCCGCGATCAGGCTGGAGGCGGCGAATCCCAGGCCGGTGCCGATCATTTCGCCGCCGAGGATGAATCCGAGCATCCGGGCGCGCTTGTGCGCGGGGAAGAAGTCTCCTG
>NZ_JAGPXJ010000053.1:0-51784 GCF_018070605.1 Streptomyces sp. B15 | reverse complement strand
TCCCGGGGCCGACCGTGCGGGGCTCTCGTGGCCGCATGGAGCGCGGACGGCCCGCTCCCTTGTGAGGTGCGCTAGGAGCGTGGCTTGTGCCAGGTCAGGGAGTACCGGCGGAGGAGGTGCCGCCGGTAGCGGACTCCCGGCAGGAGTCGCCGTGCCGTCGCGTGCACCTGCCCGTAGCTCATGTGCGGGTCGGCGACAGGCATGCCCTGAGGGCTGTGCGCCCGGCGCAGGGCTTTTGTGATCCGCACCAGGGGAGCGGCCGCGATCGTCGCCGCCCACTCCGCGGGTCCCGCCTCGCGGGCCAGACCGACCACCACCAGAATGCCGCCGGGCCGCAGCAGTTCGCGCATGCGGGCAAGGGCAGCCTCGAAGTCCATGTGGTGGATCGTGGCCACCGAGCAGATGAAGTCGTAGCCCCGCGCGGGCAGGTCGACGGTGAGGAAGTCACCTTCGACGCAGGCGATCCCGTCGTGGCCGGTGGCCAGTTCGCGGGCCCGGGCGATCATCTCGGGCGAGCTGTCGACGCAGGTGACATATGTGGCCCGCGCCGTCAGCTTGCGCGCCAGCAGCCCGTCACCGCACCCGATGTCCAGTGCCTCGCCGCACTCCTCCGGAACGGCACGGAGAATGTCCTGGTGCCGGGCGACGTTGGTGTTCCAGTACGGCTTCGTGTCGGTCGGGTGCATCGCCTCACCGTAGAGCCGAGCCGCTGGGCGCAGAACCGGGCCGCCGGCCCGGCCTCATACGCAGATCAGTGTCTGCTGGCCGGTCGCGACGAGCTTTCGCCGGTCATCCTGAACACCGAACACCTCCAGCCGGCACACGGTCAGTGTCCGTCCGGACCGCAGGACCGTCCCCACCGCCTCGATCCGATCGCCGACGGCGGGCGCGAGGAGGTTGACCTTGTACTCCACGGTGAGTACCGAGCTGTCCGGGGGAAAGAGGGTGAACGCCGCGTAACCGCCCGCGCTGTCCGCGACGGCGCTGGTGGCTCCGGCGTGGACATAGCCGTCCTGCTGGGTGACTTCCGGCCGACTGGGCAGCACGATGTGCACCCGTCCGGGCCCGATGTGCGTGATACGGGCGCCCAGGTGACTCATCAGCCCCTGGCTGTCGAAGCTCTTTCGAATTCGCTCCTGGACCTCCGGGCTCGCCTGCTCCAGGCCGGCCCGCTCGCCCGCGGCGGTCTGCTCGTCCACGTCCCCTCCTTGCACGCTCTGGGACTTTTGCCTGCCATGACGGGTCACGGACCGAGAACCGCCGTACTCCCCACCCCGCGCCCTGCAGTCGAAGAATGCGACAAAAATACAACACTCCGCCCTCCGCCCGAGGTTGGAGGGTGCCGAGATGTGACGGGACCGTGTGGCGTACGCGGGAAGAAAGGCATTACCGCCGCCGTCGTCCGTCGTTCCAACGATGAAGCCTCCGCTGGAGCGGGGCGGGCTTGATCAGCGGCGCGTCAAATCCGGAATCGGCGACGACAGCAATGCGTCAAACGGTGAGCCCGCGCCTCGGGCAGCGGTTTGGCTGGACCACAGAAGACTTCCGTGGACGAAGGAGTGTTCAGTATGGCAGAAGTGAATATCGCGGGGCTTTTCCTGGCCGCCTCGCTGATCGGGTATCTCCTCCTGGCGCGGAAGTACCCGGACAAATTCTGACGCCGGAAAAGCGCTTCATTCGAGCCCCCGAACCGTCCGCCCTGTCCGGCCCGCCTGTCCCGCCCGGTCCGCCTGGCCCGTCGCAGCGGTCGCAGCAGCGGGAGCCGACGGGCAGCGCTGTTCTGCTGCTCGTCGGCTCCCGGGCGGGGCGGCCGAGGCGGTCAGTCCTTCTCGATCAGCTCTTCCAGGGCGATGTTGAGTTCCAGGACATTGACCCGCGGCTCTCCCATGAAGCCGAGCACGCGCCCGTCGGTGTGCCTCTTGACCAGCTCCGCCACCCGCTCGACAGCCAGGTGGTTCCGCTCCGCGACGCGATGGACCTGGAGTTCGGCGTACGCGGGCGATATGTGCGGGTCGAGGCCGGAAGCGGAGGAGGTCACCGCGTCGGGCGGCACATCCGACGGCTCGATCTTGTAGTCGGCGGTGCTGTTGTCCTCGACCACCGCGGCCTTGGCGCCGGCGACCCGTTCGAGCAGTTCTTCGCTGTCGCCCGAGAGGTTGGTGGCGCCTGAGACGAGCAGCTTGTACCGGGTGTTGACGGAGTTCTCTCCGAGGCCGTCGGAGGGCCGGGGCTGGAACCACTTCAGGTCGGGTGCGGGCGTCTGCCGACCCTTCTTCAGCGGCAGGTCGTAGCGCTGGCCGATGAGTCGGGAGCCGACGACCCTGCCTTCGCTCCGCACCTCGGAGCCGTTGGCCTTGTCGTGGAAGGCGGCCTGTGCGACCCCGGTCACCGCGAGCGGATACAGGACGCCGCAGACCAGGGTCAGGACGAGCAGGGCGCGCAGGCCGGCCCCGAGCAGTCGGGCGGTGCTTCGTACGGAAGTGTTCATGGTCGTCACCCGATGCCAGGGATGAGGGAGATGAGCAGATCGATGAGTTTGATGCCGAGGAACGGGGCGACCAGGCCGCCGAGGCCGTAGACCCCCAGATTGCGGCGGAGCATCCGGTCCGCGCTCATCGGCCGGTACCTGACACCCTTCAGGGCGAGCGGCACCAGGGCCACGATGATCAGCGCGTTGAAGATGACGGCGGAGAGGATCGCCGACTCCGGGGAGGCCAGGTTCATGATGTTGAGCTTGTCCAGGCCCGGGTAGGCGACGGCGAACATCGCCGGGATGATCGCGAAGTACTTCGCCACGTCGTTGGCGATCGAGAAGGTCGTCAGAGCGCCGCGGGTGATGAGGAGTTGCTTGCCGATCTCGACGATCTCGATGAGCTTGGTCGGGTTGGAGTCCAGATCCACCATGTTCCCGGCCTCCTTGGCGGCCGAGGTGCCGGTGTTCATGGCCACGCCGACGTCGGCCTGGGCCAGCGCGGGCGCGTCGTTCGTGCCGTCACCCGTCATCGCGACCAGCTTGCCGCCGGCCTGCTCACGCTTGATGAGCGCCATCTTGTCCTCGGGCGTGGCCTCGGCGAGGAAGTCGTCCACGCCCGCCTCCTCGGCGATGGCCCGTGCGGTGAGCGGGTTGTCGCCGGTGATCATGACGGTCCTGATGCCCATGCGGCGCAGCTCCTCGAACCGCTCCCGCATGCCCTCCTTGACGACGTCCTTGAGGTGGACGACGCCCAGCACGCGAGCGCCCTTGCCGTCCTCCACGGCGACCAGCAACGGCGTACCGCCGCCCTGGGAGATGGCGTTCGCCGTCCCTTCCGCGTCGTCGGCCAGGGCGCCGCCGTGCTCCCTGACCCAGGCGAGCACCGCACCGGTCGCTCCCTTGCGGACCTTCCGCACCGTGCCGTCCTCGGTCAGGTCCACGCCGCTCATCCGGGTCCGGGCTGTGAACGGGACCCACTCGGCGTGCTCCAGTTCGCCCGCGTGCCGCTCGCGCAGCCCGTACTGCTCCTTCGCCAGGACGACGATCGAGCGGCCCTCGGGCGTCTCGTCCGCCAGCGAGGACAGCTGCGCGGCGTCCGCCAGCTCCGCGGCGGTCGTCCCGGTGACGGGGACGAACTCGGCGGCCTGGCGGTTGCCCAGCGTGACGGTGCCCGTCTTGTCGAGCAGCAGCGTCGAGACGTCTCCGGCTGCCTCGACCGCGCGCCCGGACATGGCCAGTACGTTGCGCTGGACGAGCCGGTCCATGCCGGCGATGCCGATGGCGGACAGCAGCGCCCCGATGGTGGTCGGAATCAGGCAGACCAACAGCGCGGACAGCACGATCAGCGAGGTCTGGTCGTCGGCGCCCGCGTAGATCGCGAACGGCTTCAGGGTCACGACCGCGAGCAGGAAGATGATCGTCAGCGAGGCGAGCAGGATGTTCAGCGCGGTCTCGTTGGGCGTCTTCTGCCGGGCCGCGCCCTCGACCAGGTTGATCATCCGGTCGATGAACGACTCACCCGGCTTCGTCGTGACCTTGACGACGATCCGGTCGGACAGCACCTTCGTACCGCCGGTCACGGCGCTGCGGTCGCCGCCGGACTCCCGGATGACGGGCGCGGACTCGCCGGTGATCGCCGACTCGTCCACACTCGCCACGCCCTCGACGACATCGCCGTCGCCGGGGATGATGTCCCCCGCCTCGCAGACCACCAGGTCGCCGACGCGGAGTTCGGCGCCGGGCACCTGCTCCTCGGTCCCGCCGCTCAGCCGCCGGGCGACCGCGTCCGTCTTCGCCCTGCGCAAGGTGTCGGCCTGGGCCTTGCCGCGCCCCTCGGCCACGGCCTCCGCCAGGTTGGCGAAGAGCGTCGTCAGCCACAGCCAGCCGGTGATCGCCCAGCCGAACCAGTTCCCCGGGTCCTTGACCGCCAGCGCGGTGGTGAGCACCGAGCCGACCAGCACGACGAACATCACCGGCGACTTGATCATCACCCGGGGATGCAGCTTGCCAAGCGCGTCCGGGAGGGAGGTGAGCAACTGCCCGGGGTCGAACAAACCGCCGCCGACCCGCCGTTCGGGCCCGCGGCCGGTGGGCAGGTCCCGGTGGGGCGCTCGGGTGGGGGTGGCGGAGTCCGTGGAGGACATGGCGCCTGGCTCCTCATGCTCTGTGACGTCGGTGGTCATGCCGCCAGCCCTTCAGCGAGCGGGCCCAGCGCCAGCGCCGGGAAGTAGGTCAGCCCCGCGACGATCATGATGACGCCGACCAACAGACCCGTGAACAGCGGTTTCTCGGTCCGTAGCGTGCCCGCCGTCGCCGGGATCGGCCGCTGCTGGGCGAGCGAGCCGGCCAGCGCGAGGACGAACACCATCGGCACGAACCGGCCGAGCAGCATCGCCAGCCCGATGGTGGTGTTGAACCACTGGGTGTCCGCGTTCAACCCGGCGAAGGCCGAGCCGTTGTTGTTGGCTCCGGAGGTGTAGGCGTACAGGACCTCGGAGAACCCGTGCGCTCCGCTGTTGGTCATCGAGTGCGCGGGGGTGTCCAGCGACATCGCCGCGGCGGTGAAGCAGAGCACCAGCGCCGGGGTGACGAGGAGGTAGCAGGCCGCCAGCTTGATCTCGCGAGTGCCGATCTTCTTGCCGAGGTACTCGGGCGTACGGCCCACCATCAGCCCCGCGATGAACACCGCGATGATCGCCATGATCAGCATGCCGTACAGGCCCGAACCCACCCCACCGGGGGCGATCTCGCCCAGTTGCATGCCCAGCATGGCGATGCCGCCGCCCAGGCCCGTGTAGGAGGAGTGGAAGGAGTCGACAGCACCCGTCGAGGTCAGGGTCGTGGAGACCGCGAAGATCGACGACGCGCCGATTCCGAACCTCGTCTCCTTGCCCTCCATCGCGCCCCCGGCGGCCTCGAACGCCGGGCCGTGGCCGGCGAACTCGGTGGCCCACATGAGCAGGACGAAGCCGATCCAGATGCCCACCATCGTGGCGAGCACCGCGTACCCCTGCCGGACGCTGCCGACCATGCGGCCGAACGTGCGCGTCAGAGCGAAGGGGATCAGCAGGATCAGAAAGATCTCGAAGAGATTGCTGAAGCCGTTCGGGTTCTCGAAGGGGTGGGAGGAATTGGCGTTGAAGTAGCCGCCACCGTTGGTCCCCAACTCCTTGATGACCTCTTGCGAGGCGACCGCCCCGCCGTTCCACTGCTGCGAGCCACCGGTGAACCGACCGACCTCGTGGATGCCGGCGAAGTTCTGGATGGCACCGCAGGCGACCAGCACGAGCGCTCCGACCACCGAGAGCGGCAGCAGGATCCGGAGCACGCCCCGGACCAGGTCGGCCCAGAAGTTGCCGAGCCCCCCGGTGCCGTGCGGCGCGCCCCCCGAACCGGTGGGGCCTTGCGCCCGGGTGTGGGCGAAGCCCCGTACCAGGGCCATCGCCACGGCCATACCGACGGCGGCGGAGACGAAGTTCTGCACGGCCAGACCGGCGGTCTGCACGACGTGGCCCATGGCCTGTTCGCCGGAGTAGGACTGCCAGTTGGTGTTGGACAAGAAGGACGCGGCGGTGTTGAACGCCTGGTCCGGGTCGATGGAGGAGAAGCCGAGCGAGCCGGGCAGCGAGCCCTGGAGACGCTGCAGCAGATACAGGAACAGCACGCCGGCCGCGGAGAAGGCGAGTACGCCGCGCAGATATGCGGGCCAGCGCATATCTGCGTCGGGGTCGGCGCCGATGGCCCGGTACACCCATCGCTCGACCCGCAGATGACGGTCGGAGGAGTAGACGCGGGCCATGTGGTCGCCCAGCGGGCGGTAGGCCAGGGCGAGCGCGCCGATCAGCGCGACGAGCTGGAGTACAGCGGCGAGAAACGGGGTCATGCCGGTGCTCAGAACCTCTCCGGATACACAAGGGCGAGGACGAGGTAACCCAGCAGGGCGACGGCCACGATCAGGCCGGTCATGTTCTCGGCAGTCACAGCTTCGCCACCCCCTTGGCGATGAACGCCACCAGCGCGAAGACCGCGACAGTGGTGACGACGAAGGCCGCGTCGGCCATCGGTGCTCCTCAGTGAGGCTCGGGGTTGTGATGGACCCCTTGAGGAAAACGCCTTTTCGACCGGTCGAGCCCTTTGTTGACAGCTCCCTTACGGCCGGGAGGCCGCCTTTGACGCTTTCCTAACCTTTCACCTCATGGGCACCCCTGACCTGCGGTGATGCGAGGGAGGGGGGAGGGAGAGAAGGGTGAGGAGGAGGGGCTTGAGGGAGCCCTACCGCACCGGTACGACATGCCGCACCGGTACGACATGCCGGACAGGCCGCTGTCCGGACCGCGGTGGAGAGGCGGACGGCCGGTTGGTCACAGCGGTCGGTCCGGGAGGCTGATCACATGCCAGGGGACCTGGTTCCAGGGGCTGGCGTGGTTGGCGGGGTCCAGAAGGGCGCGCAGATGGGCGTCCGAGACGGCCTGTGGGGCGGGGAAGTCCTCGTCGGGCGTGGCGCGCAGGCCTTCCATCCACACCTTGCGCACCAGCAGATAGTCCGTCGCGTAGGCCCGCCACGAGTCGTAGGCCGCGACCGTGGGCATGACGGTGGCGCCCAGCAGCTCCCATGCGGTCGGTGCGTCGAGATGGCCGGCGGCGTAGCCCTTGCGGACGACATCGCAGTAGAGGGCCACGTCCCAGGCCAGCGGGTCGGCACCCGTCTGCTCGCGCAGCGGCGCCCGGTAGCCGTCCTTGAGCAGCCCGTCCAGCCTGTGCAGCAGCTCCTCCCGGTCCGGGATCTCCCACTGTTCGCGCAGCCATCGCTCGGCCTCGGCGTCGTCCCGGTACCGGAAGGGGTACAGGGTGGTGCGGGAAGCTTCCCGGCCGCGGTTGACCGGAGCGGACAGGGAGACGAGCCACAGCTGGTGGGCGGACAAGGGTGTCTCGTGTGGCGGTCGGGCGGGGCGCCGACGGCGGAAGCGCTCGAGCATGTCGCACATGATCCCGCACGCTGCTGGAGTTCCGACGGCGGGTGCGTCCCGCCCCGTGGGGGCGTGCGGACGGTCGAGGCCGGGGGCCGAGCGAACGAAATCTGCCGAGTTTCGGCGGCTTTGGAGGCTTCCGGAACGCTTCTGAGGCGCCGCCGGCGGCGTGATCCATGGCCTGATCACTTCGAACGCCCTCCGGCGATGCTCAGTTCCTCCCCCTCGCGCGGCATCCCGGCCCTACTGTCGGCAACGCACGGTATCGGTACCACTACTGCATGGAGTCGGTATGTTCGCTCGCACCGCCCGCAGGATTCTGACCGCCCTCGCCGCCACCGCACTCACCGGCACCGCTCTGGCCGCCGCACCGGCCGCGGCCGACTCCTCCCAGCGGGCCGTTCCCTCGGGCGAGTTCATCGCCGTCAGCCAGGTGACCGGCAACTACATGCTCCCCGACGACACCAAGGGGAACGCGGGGACCTACCTTCAGGTCTATCCCAGCACCGCTCCCAAGGGCTGGAAGACCACGTGGCGCTTCGACCGGGTCGCCACCTCCAACGGGCGGGCGGTCTACCAGCTGCAGAGTTCGGCCGGTGCCTGCGCCAGCAACGAGAACGGTGAGAACAGCATCGTCTACCTCCGCGACTGCTCCAACCGCAACAAGGACCAGTGGTGGCTTCTGGAGCCCGTCCCCGGTACCGACCCGCAGGACCCTGACTACGGCATCGTCTCCTACCGCGACGAGGACCTGGCGCTGACCGCCCGCGGCGAGGGGGACACCTACATCGACCTCAAGCGGATGTGGGGCGACCACCCCTCGCAGCGCCAGGGTTGGCACTTCTACGCCGCCTGAGACCCGCCAACGGGGGGAGGGGCAGGCTGCCCCTCTCCCCGGGGACCGGACGTCGGCGCTGCCCGGCAGCGCGCGGCCGGTGTCAGGCCGCTTCCAGATCGGCGGCGAGTTCGGCCCTCCAGTGCACGGACATCCGCCGATGGAGAACCTTCTGCGCCGCGACGGGAACCGTCAGTTGTATGAACGCCCGCAGGGCGTGTGCCGCGCCCTGCCGCGTCGCCCACGCGTCGAGGTCCTGCTGCGTGACCGGCCCCGCTGCGTCACGCCACGCCGGCTGTACCGACTGCCGGGCCGCCCGGACCTCCGCGGCGAGAGTACGCATGCGTAGGTCCAGGGGACCGTCGGGAACGAGCCGGACGGTCTCCTGGCTGCGTATGCGCTCCAGGGCCTGGGTCACCTCCGCATAGGTGTCGAGGTGCGTCTCCGCCGCCAGCCGGGCCAATTGTGCGGCGACGGCACCGCGCAGCTGTTCCGCCGGTGCGCCCTCGACGAGCCCGGCCAGGTCGAAGTCGCGTACCCGGGCCACGGTTCGGCACTCGTGTTCGTGGAAGTCGTCCAGGACCGGCAGCAGCAGAGCACCGCTCAGCTCCGTCGCCGTGTCGTCCCCGGGGCGGTACGCGATACCGAAGTCCTCCGCGAACCCGCCCAGAAGGCGGGCGTACGCCGCGGTGGATCCGGGCCAGGGGTCGCCGCCGAGGCGTTGGGCGAACTGCCCTCCGGGCAGCCGGACCTGATCCGTGCGGGGGGAGACGACGCGGTGAGCGACCTCCTCCCGCACCCTGCCGTCCTCGGTGGACGCCGTCCTGGCCGGGTCCGGGCCGGTGGCGTGGCCGGGTGGGTGCCATCGGAAGGAGGCAGCCGTCCCGGCCGTCCGGGCTGCCGGACAGTGGAGCTTTCCGTGGTGGTTTCCGTGCTCGGTACGGAGGCGGGCCGGCTGCGTGCGAGGGAGGCTGTGACCACAGCGAGCGGGGCCCGACCGGACGGGCCGGGTGTCCGACCACGACGGCAGGAGCGACCATGACCAGCGCACAGAGCAGCACGTACGAGGGGTTCACGGCCGAGGAGCGGGCCGCGATGAAGGAGCACGCCCAGGAGCAGAAGAAGGCCGCACGCCGTACCTCGCGTGCGGAAAAGGAGGCGGAGGCCGTGCGGGACGTGCTCGTGAAGATCGCCGAGATGCCGGACGCCGACCGGATCCTGGCCGAGCGCGTCCACGCCGTCATCACGGCCAACGCCCCGACGCTCGCACCGAAGCTCTGGTACGGGATGCCCGCCTACGCACTGGACGGCAAGGTCGTGTGCTTCTTCCAGAGCGCGGCGAAGTTCAAGGCCCGCTATGCGACGCTCGGGTTCAACGACCCGGCGAAGCTGGACGAGGGCTCGATGTGGGCGACCGCTTTCGCTCTGACCGAGGTGACGGCCGAGGTGGAGGAGCGGATCGCCGCACTGGTGCAGCAGGCGGTGCGCTAGGGGCGTGCGCTCGGTCAACGGGCGGTCGGCGAGGCGGGCTGCGCGGACTCCGCCATGCGGCCGGCCGCCCCGGCGGGTGCCGGGGCGGCCGCCGGCTACCGGGCGGCCGTGGGGGCGAGGCCGAGTGCGACAAGGGCGGCGGCGCCGGCGGCGGTGTGCTCGCCCCCGGCGAGCAGCAGCGTACGCGCCGACTGGTAGGGGCAGCCGGCCGCGTCGAACGCCGCAGCGGTGGCGAGTTGCCCCGCCAGGTCGCCGTCGAGCAGCGCCTCCGCGCGGTCCACCTGGGCGGTGGCGACCGGGTTGCCGGCGACGACGGCCCTGGCGGCGTCGATCCGGGCCCGGGCGTCCGGATGCCCGGCGAGCACGGCAGCCTCCGCCCTGAGGGCCAGATACCAGTGCAGCCAGATCCAGCACACCCACTTCCACACCCGGTCCGGCTCGGGTGCCAGCCGCTCCAGCGCCGCGTCCACCTCTCCCTGGTGGAGCAGCACCATGGCGTCGAGGACCGCACCGTAACCGTGCCGGTGCTGCGGCGCCGTATCCGCCCGCTCGACGGTCGAGAGCCAGGCCGAGCGGGCGTCCTGGTCACCGCGCAGACCGTGGATCATGGCGACCGAGGAGGCCGCGGCGCCCAGGGAGAGCGACCGCGGGCGGCCACTGTGCTCCCACGAGTCGAGGAACGGAACGCTGCGGCCGAGTACGTCGTCGGCACGGCCGGCGAACGCGTCCGCGACCAGGAGCCAGGACGTGGCATGGTGGCCGGCCTCGGCCAGCAGCGGATGGTCGGCGAGCCGACTTCCCCATCGCCGGGCCTCCGCCAGTTCGCCGACGCCGAGGGCGGTCCCGGCGGCCATGGCGAGGGCGTCCATCAACTCGTGCGTACCGTCGGGGCCGGGCGGCACGGAAGCCAGCACGTCGATGCGGCGCCGGGCGGCGGCCGCGACGGCGAAGGCGTCACCGGTCCAGCTGCGGGCGCCGGAGAGCGCGTCGAGGGCGGCGGATTCCGCCACCGGGTCGCCCGTACGCCGGGCGAGCGTGACGGCCCGCTCGGCACACCCGACCGTCTCCTGGGCGGTGTTGTCCGTGTCCCCCTGCAGCGCGCCGTACGCGTCCGCGACCACCGCCGCTTCGGCCAGCGCCACCGCTGCCGCGGCGTCCGGGGCGTCGCCGGACAGGACTCGCGCCTCGGCGAGCATGGCCACCACCTCCTCCGCGGGAGGAATCCGCGTGAAGGAGGTGGAGAAGCGGTAGGCGACGGTGGCCGCCGCCGCCAGGTCGCAACCGGCCCCGACGCTGTCCCCGGCCCGGCGTGCGGCCTCCCCGGCGGCACGGTGCAGCCGGAACATGTCGTCGCCCAGCCTGCGGCACCCGGCCACCGCGGCGGCCTGCCGCAGCGCCGCGGCACCGGCGGTGTCGTCGGCGAGCCCGGCCGCCTGCTCGTACCGCTGCTGCGACTCGCCCAGCAGGTTGCGGGAGAAGGCCAACTCGGCCAGCGAGACGGCCAGACGGTGTGCGTCCGCGCGCCGCTCGGGCCGGTCGGCGGCCCAGGTGAGGGCGGCCCGCAGATCGTCCGCCACCTCGTCGAACCGGGCCCGCCAGTCGGCACCTGACGCTCCCTGGAGAACGGTCGCGCCCGTCGAGCACCACTCCAGGTGGCGGGATCGGACATCGATCCACTCACCGGCGTCGGCGAGCCGCTCCGTGCCGTACTGCCGGATGGTCTCCAGCCCGTGGTACCGGGTGCCCGTCGCGGACGGTGTCACGGCGAGCAGGCTCTGCTCGGCGAGCCTGCCGAGCCCGTCGACGACCGAGGCCGGATCCAGCGGGGCGAACCCGGCGACCTCGGCGGCCGCCTCGGCGGTGAACGGCGCCACGAACACCGACACCCGGCGCAGCAGCGCCTGATCCTGCGGCTCCAGCAGGTCGTGGCTCCAGTCCAGCACCGCTCGCACCGACCGGTGCCGGTCGTCGGCGCGGGGTCCGCCGGTGAGGATCCGCAGCTGATCGGAGAGGCCGGTCGCCAGTCCGTCCAGCCCAAGCGTGGACCACCGCGCCGCCGCCAGCTCGATCGCCAGCGCCATGCCGCCGAGGCGTTCGCAGATGGTCACGACCCCTTCGCTCACCGCGGGACCCGGCGGGTGGCCGACCGCCGCCGCCCGGTCCATGAACAGGGCCACCGCTTCCGACTCGTCGCCACCGACCCGCGACAGCGGCGCAAGGGTGAAGGCCCGCTCGAACGGCACCATCAGCCTGGCCCGGCTCGTCACGAGCACCCGCAATCGCGGACAGGCCGCCAACAGCCGTTCCAGGAACGGCGCCACCCCGTCGCGCACCTGCTCGCAGTTGTCCAGCACCAGCAGTGCCCGGCGCTCCGCCAGCGCCGCCAGTACCGCGTCGTCGATGCCGTGCCCGGGCTGCTCGCCCACACCTACGGCTGCCGCGACCGCCGCCCCCACGCGGCCCGGCTCGGTGATCGGCACCAGGTCGACGAACCACACCCCGTCGAAGTCGTCGGCCACGTCCGCCGCCACCGCCAGCGCGAGGCGCGTCTTGCCCACCCCGCCCGGGCCCACCACGGTCACCAGCCGGTGCCCCCGCACCGCCTCGGCCAACTCCCGGCGCTCCCGCACCCGGCCGATGAACGTCGTCAGCGGCTCCGGGAGGGCGGGCGCCGGGTGCGACTCCTGCGTGCGGGCGGACTCGGCGGCGTGCCGGGCGAGCGCCCGCCGGTCCGGCAGCTGCAGCTTGCGCAGCAGCGAGGAGACGTGCGACTCGACGGTACGTACGGAGATGACCAACTGCGCGGCGATCTCCGCGTTGCTGAGGTGTTCCCCGAGCAGCGCGAGCACTTGGGCTTCGCGCGCGGAGATCTGCGGAGCGGACACCGACTCATTATCCGTGGCGGCTTCCGTGGCCGGCACGGAGGTGTCCGGCCCCCGGCCGGTGAAGGCTGTGACCACGGCCATCGGCCCGGGGCGGCACCACGAGCCGTCGGCCCGGCCGAGGTGAACCACGACCGACAGGAGCGACCATGACCGGTTCTTCCCCGACGAGCGCCGCACCGCGCTCCCGCGCTCAGCGCCGCCACGACACCGAGCACCGGCTCGCCCACGACGTCGATGTCTGGGTGGCCAGCGCCTCGGCGGACGGCACGCCGTATCTGGTGCCGCTGTCCTTCGACTGGGACGGCGAGGCACTGTTGGCGGCCACCCCGAAGGACAGCCCCACCGGCCGGAACCTGGCCGGCACCCGGATCGTTCGGCTGGGGCTGGGCCACACCCGCGACGTGACCATGATCGACGGCGCGGTGGAAGTTCTCGAACTCGACGCGCTGCCGCGTCAGCGGGCCGACCGGTTCGCTGAGCAGACCGGCTTCGACCCGCGTGCGTCGGCCACGCCGTACCGCTGGTTCCGTATCGTTCCGCGCCGCATCCAGGCCTGGCGGGAGGAGGACGAGCTGACCGGCCGGGAACTGATGCGCGACGGCCGCTGGCTGGCCTGACCCTCCGGCCGGACGCCCCGCCCGGCCGGAGCCCGGTGGTGGGTCAGCCCTGAGGCTGCGCGGTGGGAAGTGGAGGACGTACGGAGAACCAGCGGCGGGCGGTGTCGCCGAGCGCCACCCACACGGCCACCAGATCGATGCCCAGCACGACGAGCACCGCCAGGTTGGGCGCCCCGGCGACCAGCGAGCCGAGGAAGCCGACGACCGTCGCGAGCACCACGAAGATCAGGCAACCGGCGAGCACCGCACCGACCCAGGGGCGGCGCTCGCGGGCCAGCACCACGCAGACGATCTCCAGCGCCGCCAGTCCCCAGCAGAACAACGCCACGGACCAGGCCGTGCCCATCGGCACGAGCAGCTCCTGCCCGAGCTCCTGCTTGCTGTAGTTCTCCTGCAGAAGTGTCCAACTGCCGTAGGCCGTACCCAGCGCGCTCACGGCGACGATCACCAGCACGAACACCAGGGCTCCTGGCATGCGCGCCCGCTGCGGGGGAGCGGGTGGGCCGGGCGGCTCCGACGGATACGGAGGGTGCTGCATCAGGTCACCTCACGCTTTCGTTGTCCGGCGGGCCGTGGACGCGCCCGCAGCCGACTCCGTGGACGGCGCTTCGCGGCCTTCGACCGGCCGTGTGCACGCGTGGGGCGGCCCGAACCCTCCCCCCTTCACAGGGTTCGGACCGCACCGTGGCCAGTTCCGGCCACGCCCCTCGGCCATTCGACCGCCGCACGCCGTTGTTCAGCAGGTCCTCTCCCGGCGCCGAACAATGGGGAGGCCGAGGGAACGACCGACCGGGAGGAACGGTGAAGGGGGTGTGAACGCCTGTTCCCCGTCCGGTGATGCAACGGACGTTCGGTTGCGGCCGTACCCACGACTGCCTACCGTGGGCGCGCGCCCGGGCAGACACGCTGGGCCGGCTCGGCGACAACCGGGCGAACGGGGGTGGGGCGGACACGTGTCGGGACAACCAGGACCTGGGCGCACCGAGGGCGAGCTGGACCCGGAGGCCGGAGCGGTACCACGGTTCGCCGCCGAACTGCGCGCGTTGCGCGAGTCCGCGGGGAAGCCCACCTATCGGGTGATGGCCCAGCGGGCGCGGTACGGGGTGACCACCCTGTCGCAGGCGGCGGCCGGGAAGCAGTTGCCCACCCGCGCGGTGATGCTCGCCTATGTGAAGGCGTGCGGCGGCGACGTGATCGAGTGGGAGCGGCGCTGGCGCGAGGCATCGGCCGAGTCGGCGGCGGAGGCCACCGACGACGGTACCGCCCGACCGCCGTACCGAGGTCTGACCCGGTTCGAACCGGGCGACGTCGAACTCTTCTTCGGCCGTGATCAGTTGCTGGACCAGCTGGCCGAACTGAACCGCAAACACCGCTTCACCGCCGAGGCCGACAGCGTCCGCGAGACCCGCGCCGGGCTGGCCGCCCGGCTCGACGTCGCCGCGTACCGCATGCGCTCCACCGCGGAGCTGCGCACCCGGTTGGCCTCGGACGCGGGCCGGGCGCTGGCCACCCGGCTGCCCGGCCATGGCGGTGTCGGCAGCTCCGTGGCGTACGCACCCGACGGCCGCACCCTCGCCAGCGGCGGCCACGACGGCAAGGTCCGGCTGTGGGACACCGCTGCGCGGTCGGGGGCCGCGGGCGGGCCCCGGGACATGGGAAGGCCGCTGGGCGAACCGCTGCGGCTGGGTACGGGAACGGTCGGCGCGGTCGCCTTCGCCCCGTCGGACAGCGACCTGCTGGTCGCCACCGGGGAGGGCGGCGCCATCCGGTTCTGGAACGTGCGCGACCGGGAGCGGCCCCGCGCCGTCGGCCGGAAGCTGGTGAGCCATGGCGAGGAGAACATCGTCTCCGTCGCGTTCGCCCCCGACGGTCGGACGCTGGCCACCACCGGCGACGACGGGACCGTACGGCTGTGGGATCTGAGCGACCCGGCCCACGCCGCGCCGCTCGGCGAGCCGGCCGAGGCCGACGGGTCGAAGAAGGGCAGCGCCCGCGCCGTCGCGTTCGCGCCGGACGGCGACACCCTGGTCACGGCCGGCTTCGACGGAACCGTACGGAATTGGTGGTTCAGCCAGGACGACGGCATCGAACCGCTCGGCAAGCCGCTGCGCGAACACACCGCCTCCGTCTGGACGCTGGCCTTCTCCCCGGACGGGGACACCCTGGCCACGGCCGGCTTCGACGACACCGTACGGCTGTGGGACGTCTCCTCGCCCGCACGCCCGGAGCCGCTCGGCGAACCACTGGACGCGCACGAGGGCGGCGCGTTCGCCGTCGCCTTCTCCCCGGACGGCCGCAGGCTGGCCACCGGCGGTGGCGACGACACGGTGCGGCTGTGGGACGTACGCGCGACGCACCGCGTACGGCCGACGGGCACCCGGCTGCGCGGCCACAAGGACACCGTCACCTCCCTCGCCTTCGCCCCCGACAGCCGCACCCTGGCCACCGGCAGCGAGGACCACACGGCGCGGCTGTGGCACGTGGGTCACCGGACGCGGGCACGGTCGGCAGGCGCCGCCCTGACCGGGCACGACCACACGGTCAACGCGGTGGCCTTCGCCCCGGACGGGAAGACGCTGGCGACCGCCGCCGGTGACCGTACGGTGCGGCTGTGGGACGTACGACGGGCCGGCCGCGCGCGGCCCGTGGTGAAGGAACTGGCCGGGCACCGAGGGCCGGTCAGGTCCGTGGCCTTCGCGCCCGACGGGAAGACGCTGGCAACCGGCGGCAGCGACCACACGGTCCGCCTGTGGAACGTGACCGACCCGGCCCGTGCCGAGCCCGTCGGCCGGCCGCTCACCGGCCATGTCGACACCGTCACCTCTGTCGCGTTCAGCCCGGACGGCGACGCCCTCGCCTCCGCCGGTTACGACCTGACGGCACGGGTGTGGACCCTGGAGGCGGACCGCGCGGCGGACTACGTCTGCGACCGCACCGAGGGCGTCCTCACCCGTGCCGAGTGGAAGGAACACCTACCGGAACTCGGCTACCGGGAGACGTGCGAGAAGCGCTAGGAGCGCGCCCGCGGACGGACAGCCTCGGGCCCGAGCGGTCCCGGTGGCGTGCGGCGGTCTCAGGGGGCGGTGAACTTCAGCACCGCACCGTCCTCGTTCTGCGCGACAACGGTGATGGTCAGGTCGTCGCCGAACCTGGCCACGCCGCCCGAGCCACCCAGCCGCATCACGGAGCCCGCCGACCGGAAGGTGACGGAGTCGTCCTCCGCGCTGGCATGCAGGCTCAGCCCGTTCGCCGTGATCTTCACCGCGGAGGTCACCAGGATCTCGCACTCGCCGTCCGCGCAGGCACCGGTGTTCTTGCCGTCCTTCGCCTTCGGCAGCGGGCCGGAGGGCTCGGGTGCGGGCGTCTTCTTGTCCGGCTTCCAGCCCGGGGCGCACTGCTCGGCACGCTTGTGCGCGGCGGCGAGCCGCGGGTCCTTCTTCATCAGCGCGGGCAGGCCCGGCTCGGGCGAGGTGAGGGACTGGATGAGCTTGTCGACACCCGCGGCACTGCCCTCGGCGTCGTCGAAGGCCGCACTCGGGGACACCTTGTCGAGCTCGCGCACGACGCGCTTGAGCTTCTTCAGCCAGGCGTCACGCAGCCGGTCGGCGGCGGGCACGCCCGACGGAGTGAGGTGTTCGAGGTCGCGTTCCACCTCCTCCACCGGCAGCGGAGTCCGGGAAAGGTAGCTGACGGCGAGATGCTGGGCCGTCGGGCCGATCTCGTCCGGCTTCCGGATCTCCTTCAGATCCGCCGCGCTCTGTTTGCGGACGGTCTTGAGAGCGGCCGTCGACTCGCACATGCCGCCGGCCCACTTCACCAGCTTCTTGGACGGCGGCCGGGTCGGCGCGGGCTTTCCCGATTTCTTGTCCGACCCCTTGTCCGACGACGCGTCCGTCGTGCCGTCCGCCCTGCCCCCGCAGCCGCCGACGGTCAACACCAGCCCGGCGGCCACCACGGCGACGCTTTGTCTTGTGAACATCCAACGACCTCTCTGCGTGCTGCTCCCGTCTCGGCGGTCCGGATGCCGGCACCGTAGGCCCAGTTCAGCGCCGTACGGATTGTTCGGACACCCGTTCCGTGGACGTGAACAACGCCTGGCGTCCGGGCAGCCGGGCGCCGTGTCGCTGGAAGAGGGGCCGTCCCCGTGGGTGCCTCACCAGCCGGAGGGCCGGCCTGTGGGCGTCGGGCCGTCCCCCTGGCCCGTCCACGGTGACGAGGGGTACGGGGGCCACGGGGTCTGGCTCTCCGGGGGCCATGGGACCTGGCTGTGCGGTGCCGCGGCCGGAGGGGTGTCGTCCTCCGTGACGTCGCTCCAGTCGAGTGTCGGTCGGCGTCCGACGAACCTGCCGAAGACCACGGCTGCCGCGGTGGCGGCCAGCACGCCGGGCACCATCTCGTAGAGGCCGGACTCCAGCGGCCCCAGGAGCGGGTCGATGTGCTTCCACAGCAGCACGGTGAGGGCGCCGGTGAGCATTCCGGCCTTCGCTCCGGCCGCCGTCATGCGCGGCCAGAACAGCGACAGGAGGATCACCGGGCCGAATGCCGCGCCGAACCCCGCCCAGGCGTACGCGACGATGTCGAGGACGGCGCCGCCGCTCAGCGCGATCACATAGGCGACCAGCGCGACGGCCAGCACGCTCAGCCGCCCGATCAGCAGCAGCGAGGTGTCGGAGGCCCGCCGGTTGAGGAACGCCCGGTAGAGGTCCTCGGTGAGGGACGTGGCGGAGACCAGCAGTTGGCTGTCGACCGTGGATTTGATCGCGGCCAGTACGGCCACCAGCAGGACCCCCGCGAGCCAGGGGGAGGACAGCTGTGCGGAGAGCGCGATGACCGCCATCTCCGGGTTCCTGAGCGGCTTGTCGAGGACGGCGATCCCGGTGAGTCCGATGAGGGACGCGCCCGCCAGGACGACGACCACCCAGCTCACGCCCAGTCGGCGGGCCAGCGGTATGTCCCGGGTGCTGCGGATGCTCATGAAGCGGGTGAGGATGTGGGGCTGGCCGAAGTAGCCGAGTCCCCAGGCGAGCAGCGAGATCATGCCGACGGCCCCGAGCTCCTCGCCCGACGTCCACTTCTTGTCGGCGAAGGAGGCCTCGGCTCCCGGGTCGAGCAGTGCCGGGGTCACGGCGTCGAGTTGGCTGTGCAGTGCGCCGAAACCGCCGAGCTGCCACAGGGTGATCGCGGGCAGGGCGACTGCCGTGAGCACCATCAGCGTGCCCTGTATGGAGTGGCTGACGCTCAGGGCCCGGAAGCCGCCGAGGATGGTGTAGATGACGATCACGACGGCGAAGACGGTGAGTCCCAGCTCGAAGCCGGCGCCGAAGATCTCGTCGGCCAGCAGTCCGCAGGCGAGCAGTCCGCTGGCGACGTAGACGGTGAAGAACACGACGGTGACGGTGGCCGACAGCAGCCGGATCACCCTGCTCCGGTCCTCGAACCGCTCCTCCAGATACGACGGCAGGGTCACGGCACCGACCCGCTCGGTGTAGACGCGCAGGCGTGGGGCGACGAGGCGCCAGTTGAGGTACGTGCCGACGATCAGGCCGACCGCGATCCAGGTGGCACCGATCCCGGCCATGTAGACGGCGCCCGGCAGGCCCAGGAACAGCCAGCCGGACATGTCGGCGGCTCCGGCGGACAGGGCGGCCGCCGGGGCCGTGAGCTTTCGGCTGCCGACGGTGAAATCGTCGAACGTGGTCGTTTCCTCATGCGTCACGATGCCGACCATGACCATCGCAATCAGAAAGACTCCGAATGTGATCATGACTGGGACGGTCAGGGCGAACATGTATTACTCCCCGTGGTGTTGCAGAAACGACCGTTGCGCATACCGAGTACGAGTAGTGGCCGCACTTTCGGCTGGAGGTGCTGGAGCTTAAGAAGACGTGGCGCGCACTGGCGAGAGCATCAGCCGCCGAAGGTCCTGATCGGTTCCGGATCGTGATGAAGCCGCAGCTCGGTCACGACGGTGGCCGGGGCCGACGGGAGCCGCGGGGCCGCGCACGTCGCCGTAGGCTGCCGCCCATGGCCTATGACGAGGTGCTGGCGGAGCGGGTGCGCGAACGGCTGGGGGACGAGACAGCCGTCGCCGAGAAGCGGATGTTCGGAGGGCTGTCCTTCCTCTCGCACGGGAGACTCGTGGTCGCGGTGAGCGGCGATGATCTGCTGGTACGGGTCGGTGCCGAACGGATGCGGGACGCACTGGCCCGGTCCGGTGCGCGCCCCGCCGTGATGGGCTCGCGGACGATGCGCGGTTGGGTGCGCGCGGCCGGGGAGACACTCGACGACGCCGCGTTGGACCACTGGATCACAACCGCGCTGACGTAGACCGCGACGCTGTCCGCCGAGTGAGCGGCCGTACGTCCCGCGCTGGCCCCCGTAACCGTCGACCGTCGGAAACGACCACTGACACTCAGCACTTCGAGCAGAATCGCCCCGAACTCGGCATGCTCCACGTCGGTATTACCGGCAAGAACGATCAGAATCGATCAATGACGCTCTGTTGGCATGGTCATTCCGCCCAGTTCTATCGAATGGCGGATTCGTTGCGCAGCGGGGGAGGAGGGGGTTCGTGCAGGCTGTCGAAGGAAAAGGCCGGATCGAGTCGGAAAAAGTGCCGATGAGGTGTTCGACCTCGTGATCGGCGATCTTGAACAGGAAATTCCGCCACTCGCGTCACCGACCAACTCGGGGCGGATCGTGCTGCGGATGGCCCACGACAGCGCCGACCCGGGCTACCACGCCGTCGCCGACCGGTTGGCCGAGCGGGTGCTGGCCGGTTTCGAGCCCGAGGCACCGTTCGGCTACCGGTACCGCCATGCGCTCGCACGACGCGCTCTGGACCGCTCCGGCTTCCTGGAAGGGTCCGCAGGCATCGCCCTCGCCCTCCACACCTACGCCTCGGGGAGCGCTCCGGCGACGTCCTGGGACAGTGCTTTGCTGCTGAACTGACGGGTGAGCCCAAGGGGGTTCACGTCGCAGCCGTCCTGCGAGGGAGCCGAACCGGGTGCCTCAGCCGGCCGAGCCGTCCGGGCCGTCCGAGCCGTCCGGGCGGGGACGGGCCGCCCGGACGCCGGAGAGGCTGTGGTCGCGGTGCGCCGGAACTCGCTCGGGTTGGCGCCCCGTACCCGTTTGAACGCCGCGCTGAACCCGAACGGGTCGGCGTAGCCCACGGTGCGGGCGATGTCCGCGACGGTCGCGCTCTCCCGCTCGACCAGGAGGTCCGCCGCGAGCGTCATACGCCAGCGAGTGAGGTAGGTCAGTGGAGGTTCGCCCACCAGGTCGGTGAACCGCTTGGCCAGCGTCGAACGGGACACCCCGGTGCGTTCGGCCAGTGAGGCGACCGTCCATGGCGCGGCCGGTTCGGTGTGCAGCAGGCGCAGCGCGTCGCCGACCACCGGGTCCCGCTGGGCGGCCCACCAGGCCGGGGGCTCGCCGCCGGGCCGGTCGAACCACTCGCGCAGCGTGCAGACCAGCATCCAGTCCAACAGCCGGTCGAGCACCACCTGCTGGCCAGGTGTGTCGACGCCGACCTCGGCGGCGAGGTGGTCCAGCACGGCGTCAGCCGTGCCCCCGGCGTCCACTCGCAGCACGACGGGCAGCGCGTCCAGCAGCCGGCGGCTGATCTCGCCGCGCACCGGACAGGCGCCGACGATCAGTGTCGTCGCACCGTGACCGTGGCCGTCCCCGGCGTCCTCGCCGTGGTCTGTCCAGCCGCGCCGGTGCCGGGTCCCGCCCTGTTCGGGAGTCGCGCAGTGCTCGCCGCACGCGATCGGTTCGGCACGGGTGCCGACCTCGTCGACGAAGGTGAACGTCGCGGGGCCGCGCACCACGATCGTCTCGCGGGCGCGAAGCGGCTCGGGCGGACGGTGCTCCGGCACGATCCAGCCGGCTCCGGTGAGGACGGTGCACAGGGTCAGCGGCGCGCCGTCCACGAAGTGCAGTGCCCAGGGCGGGGAGAGGGTCGAACTGCCGAACAACGAGCCGTGGGCCCGCACCCCGCGGATCAGATCACTGAACACGTCCACCTCAGCGAGATTAGACGAATACGCAGGCGATCCGGCTTCTCACCTATGGGTTCGTCCAGGCCGGCCGTGTTCAATCGGTATCGCGAACTGTTGATGTCACGAACAACGGCAACCCCGCAGCGGGAGACCGGCCGACCTCGGGAACGCTCCCCGTGCGACGGCCTCGGCACCCTTCCCCTCGCCTACCGGAAAGGCTGTGATGAGCACCGGCACCGATGCGCTGACCACCCAGGACCTCGCATTCCTGCGACGCCCTCTGCACGGCTTCCTGACCGTGGCCGCCGGGCCACTGCCCCCACAGCCCCGACCGGTGTGGTTCGAGGCCACCGACGAGGGCACGATCCAGCTGTTCACGGCCCCGGACTCGCTCAAGGTGCGGCGACTGCGCCGCGACCCCCGCGCCTCGATCGTCGTCGCCGCCCCGGTGGGTGAGCGCGAGCGCTGGCTGTCGGTCGCCGGCCGGGTCACGGTGGAACCCGACGGAGCACACGAGCTGTGCGCCCGGCTGGCCGCCCGCTACTGGAACCTCGACGACCCGGCCCGCGCCGACGACCTCGCCGGGATGCTGGCCGCGGACCAGGTCCGTCTCGTCCTCCGCCCGGAGGCCGTGAGCCGCTACATGAACTGACCTCCGCGACAATCCCTCTGGCTGGACGGATACGGGCCAGCCCCGTCAGGAGGCGGGGATCCGACGGTGGACGTCCTCCAGCACATGCCGCATCGCCATGCGGAAGATCTCGGCCTGGTGGCCACCGAGGAAGGGGGTGTGCCCGAACACCTCCAGGACGACGAGGCCGTGCATATGGCCCCCGCGCTCATGAGGAGGGCGACAGCGGGCGGCGGGCACGCGGACTCGCCGGCGCTGGATACCCCTGCCGGTCGGCTCAGGAGCGGTCGCCCCACTCCAGCCGGTCGGCCAGTCCGGCAGCGGTGAAAGCGGCTGCCAGCTCGTCGCGGCCCTCGGTGAAGTGGGCCCAGCTGTTGTAGTGGACGGGAACGACGCGGCGGGCGCCGAGGATCCGGGCGGCCTCGGCGGCCTGGGAGCTGTCGAGAACGATCAGCGCACCGGAGAAGAGCCCGTCGAAGCGGGGGGCGCCGGCGAAGAGGATCGCGGTGTCGACGGGGCCGAACCGCTCGGCGATCTCCCGGACCAGTTCCAGGGAGGCGTTGTCGCCGCTGACGTAGACGGTGGGCAGGTCCTCCGCGGTCAGGACGAAACCGACGACCTGTCCGGTGACCGCCTCGACCTCCTCGCGCGTGCCGGGGCCGTGCAGGGCGGGGACACCGGTC
This sequence comes from Streptomyces sp. B15, assembly GCF_018070605.1. Classification (NCBI taxonomy): domain Bacteria; kingdom Bacillati; phylum Actinomycetota; class Actinomycetes; order Kitasatosporales; family Streptomycetaceae; genus Streptomyces; species Streptomyces sp. B15. Next base: position 29,199 of record NZ_JAGPXJ010000053.1, on the reverse strand, counting down.
ACGGTCACCGTGCCACCGTCGGGACGGCTGAGTTCGGCGGACTCCCAGTCGGCCAGCCCCCTGGCCTTCTCCCCGAGGCGCTGCCCGCCGTCGGGGGTGGTGAGGGTGAGCGGGACGTCGGCGAGCAGGGCGCGCCCGGAGGTGTCGAGGTTGTCGGGGTGCTCGTCGTGGGAGAGCAGAACCACATCGACCGGGCCGAGGTCGGCCGGGGTGGTGGTGGAAGGGGCGGTCTTGACCAGGCCGCGGCCGGTCGTCGGGTAGTCGCCCGGGTCGTCGAAGGTCGGGTCGGTCAAAAAGCGCAGGCCGCCGTAGTCGAAGACGGCGGTCGGGCCGCCCAGGGCCCGGACCGGGAACCGGTCGGTCGTCACAGGAGCGGAAGACATAGAGAACCTCACGGATAGATGTGGTTGAACCGTGAGATCGACGGTAGATGCTTCTCATGGATATGCGCAACCCGTACCATGAGAGTCATGAAGGAGGTCCCGATGGCAGAGCCCGCTCCGCCCCCCGTCCAGGGCGAGGAGGAGCACCCCTCCCTCGCGCTCGCCAACAGCACGATCGCGATGCCGGGCGGACGCACGGTCGACCTCCTGGGAACTCCCGCCCAGGCGAACCGCTGGCTGACGGAGCGGGGCCTCGCTCCGGTCGACGTGGCCATGCAGGAGATGTGCGCGACGCAGCTGCGCTCGCTGCGCGAACAGATCAGGTCGCTGTTCGCCTCCCGCGCCGCCGGACTCCCCGCCCTCCCCGCGGCCGTCGCCGCCATCAACGACGCGATGACCCGCGTCCCCACGGCCCCACTGCTGCACTGGGACGAGAAGACCGGCCCCTACCGGGCCCCCCCCCCCCCCCCCACCCCCATCGTCGACCACGCTCTGGCGACCCTCGCCGCCGACGCCGCCGACCTGCTCACCGGCCCCGACGCCGAACGCCTCACCGCCTGCGGCTCCCCGCCCTGCAACCGCTATCTGCTCCGCCACGGCCGCCGCCACTGGTGCTCCACCCGCTGCGGAGACCGCGCCCGTGCCGCTCGCGCCTACGCCCGCCGCACCCGACCCGGAACGGATTGACCCCGGGCGGTTCGAGCGGGATCCGCTGCCGGAACCGACCGGGATCGGCCCCACGGCCGTCGGCCGTCGGCGCAGCGGGCACAATGGAGCGCGTGGCGATCGGAGCAGGCGATTTCGAGTTGACCTTGGACGAACTGCGGGTCGTGGCCCGCTACGCGGTCGAGAGCGCGCAGGAGGTCCTCACGATCTTCGAGGCTGCTCACCCCGGAGACACCCGGCCCCGCACTGCGGTGGAAGCCGCATGGACCTTCGCGAACGGTGCTCCGCGCACCAAGCTGCAGCGCGTCGCCTCGCTGGACGCGCACCGCGCGGCGAAAGCCGCGGACAGCGAGGCCGCCAGGCACGCCGCGCGTGCAGCGGGCGACGCGGCCTCCGCCGCGTATCTGCACCCTCTCGCGAAGGCCACCCAGGTCGGCCACATCCTGCGCGCGACCGCGAGCGCGGCGCGGGCGGCCGAGCTGCGTGCGGGTGACGACCCGGCCGTCGGCGACGCGCTGATCCAGCAAGCGCGGCAGCGTGCCACGCCCGTGCTGATCGACGTTCTCGGCCGCTACCCTCTCGCGCCCACCGGTAGGAGCCGCGCCGCGCACCTCATGAAAACCCTGGACAGCTCATTGCGCACGCCGTAGAGCAGCCCTTGTCCGGGGTATGGGCGGCGACATCGCGGTCCTGCGGGTGGCTGGTTGCCCGTCGGCAGTCAGTCCGTGCGGTCGGCGCGGCGGCGCCGGGCGTGGGCCTGCGCCTTCGCCCGGTTGCCGCAGGAGGACATGGCGCACCAACGTCGCCGTGCACCTCCCCGTTGTCGAGGACGAGGAGATGGTGCGCGTCGACTCCCGGTACCCCGACGGCTCCGTCCACATCAACGAGTACAAGGGCAAGCTCATCGTGGACTTCGTCAACGCCGACACCGGCGCCACGGTCCGGCGCGACCTGTCCGGGAGCGGCGCGGAGGAGTTCCGCCCTGAGGGCACCCGCAAGACCCTCGGCGGTGTCGGACCGTTCGGCGTGCGTCTCAAGACCACCGATGCCTACCCCGCCGGCTACCACGTCGTCGACGGGATCCACGTGACGACCTGGGACACCGCCGGTCGGCGGCACATGCCCCTGGCCGTCGGCTCCGAGGAGAACATCTGCGAGACCCTCGCCTGACCACGGGGAGGGGCCGAACGGCGGGGAGGAGCCGGGGGACGGCAGCCCGGCGGCGGCATCAGTCGTCGCCGCCGCCGTCGGTACGTGGCCCGCCGGCGTCGGACGCGACCTTCGAGAGCAGCGGCGCGATCGTCATGATCAGGGCCAGCCCGGTGAGCAGGCCGTACAACGGCGCCCCCGGGCGGGAGATGCCGGACGTGATGAGCAGCGTGGTGGCGGCGGCCGGCGGATGGTGGGCGTCGAGCACATGCAGCAGAAGCAGAGTCAGTCCCACGGCCAGGGCCTGGGCGCCGATCTGGCGGACGGTGTCGTAGTGCTGGGTGGCGATCGACGGGTGGTTCCACAGGCCGAAGGCAGCGAGGCAGGCGAGGCCCACCACCACCGCCGAGGCGTGCCCCAGCACGGCACTGCGCAGCCGTGCGCGCACATGGTTCGGATGGGCCAGCAGCAGATAGGCCGTCGGGCCGAGCGTGGTGGTCAGTGTGATCCAGTCGATGAGCCGGCCGATGGCGCCGACGCCCGCGAGCAACAGGGCGGACAGGCACAGCAGGCGGGCACCGGCCACCAGCCGCGCTCTCATACCGTCGTGACCCCACGGGCCCTTGGGCCGGTCGACTGCGCCGCCGACCACCGGATGTTCCACCGGTCGGTCGCCGCTGTGGAAATGCCTCCGAAAGAGCGTTCGGCCATCGGGCGTGCTCCTCACCATGGCTCGACCCGCCGACGCAGCCACTCCACCACAACCCCGTCCGGCGCCCCGCGCTCACTGAAGGGCGCCATCCGGGCGAATGCACTGCTCGGCGAAGAGGTCTCCCGGCGTAGCGTTCACGGACGTCCGGGCCCGGCCCGGTCAGGGCGACGGTCCGAAACCGCCTCGCCCCTGCTCGCCCCGCCCGGTACGGTCCCGAGGTGTTCTCACTGCGGGGAGCCACGAGATCCGCGCGGCCACCCCGGCAGTTCCGACGCAGAGAGCAGGGTGCACCCATGGCATGCCGTATCAGTGAGCTCGTGCTCGAATGCCACGACCCCGAGAGGCTGGCGCGGTTCTGGTGCGAGGTCCTCGACTTCGTCGTGCTCGATCGTGAGGACGACGACATCGAGATAGGGCCGCGCGATGGGTTCGGCGGTCCGCAGCCGACGCTCATCCTCAGCCGCAACGACGAGCCGAGGAACGGGAAGCCCCGGCTGCACATCGACGTCAACGCCACCGACCGCGACCAGGACGCCGAGCTCGAACGTCTGCTGGCCGCCGGGGCCGAACCCGCCGACGTCGGTCAGACCGGGGAAGAGCCCTGGCACGTACTCGCCGACCCCGAGGGCAACGAGTTCTGCCTGCTCAAGGCCCGTATCGCCCCGCTCTGAGGACCCGCGTCGGAAACGAGGGCCGCTTGCCCGGGGCCGTGCGTGCGGTGAGGGCGCGTCGGACCACGGCCGCGAGCTGCTGCGGGACCGGCACGACCGTGTGGTGCGACGCCGAACGGGTAGTATCCCCGGGCCTCACACCTGCTCCCGCCCCCTCACCGCTGCACCGCCATGCTGAACCTCCTCCATCTGACCACCGGGCCCCACCCGATACTGCGCTTTCCGCAACCGGCCCCGGACCCAGCGGCAGCGGCGACGGCGCAGCACGCGGGCGACGTGTACGCGGGCGACGTGTACATGGACGACGTCGTGGTGTGCGATGCGCGTTGGCGGCTGCCGACGGACACCCCCCGGGCGCGAGCGGGGCTGGCCGTACTGCCCACCGGCCCACAGGGCGCGGGGTCGGAGCGCACCGGGACGGCGCTGCGGGAACTCGTCCGAGCGGGAGTGGTCGCGGTGGTGCTCGCGCCCTCTGCCTCGGCGGCGGCCTCTGCCTCGGTGGCGCCCTCCGTCGAGGCGGCTGCCCGGGCGGCAGGGGTGCCGGTCCTGGTTCCGGCGGGGCCCTGGGACGCCGACGAGATCCTGTCCCGGGTGCTGCGCAGGCAACTGACGGTCGAGCGGGACGACGCACGCGGCACAGCACGGCTGCTGACACTCTCCGCGTCCTTGGTGGAGCAGGCCGAGGGCCCCGCGCGGCTGCTGCGGGAGGTGGCCGCCCGCACCGGCGGCCCCGTGACACTGGTCGAACCGGGGCAGCCCGAGTGGGACCGGCTGGCCGCCGAGCAGCCATGGGCGCTGGAGGAGGTGCGGAACGGAGGGGTACGGACGGCCGCCGTGCCGTTCGGCGATCAGGAACTGGTGCTGCACGCGGTCGGACGCGACCGGCCGCACCAGGTGCTGGCCGCGCTCCGGCGCGGGGGCTGGCCGCCCCACCTGCGCCGGCTGCTGGCCCACGCGGCGGGGCAGGTGGCGCTGCTGGACTGTTCGGTGCGGCACCGCCGGGACCGCGAAGTGCTGCGTACCGCGCTGCGCGGCGTCCGGGTGTCGGTGCTGCAGTACCTCATGCTCGGGAACTGGGAGGGCGCCGTGCGGGTCGCCGAACCGCTGGCTCGGCTGGGCGCCGCCGAGTACGGAGTGGGCGAAGTGCTGGCCGCCGCACGCGGTGTGGTGGCGGTGGTGCAGCGCGCGCCCGGAGAGGACCGTACGGGGACCGCCGCCGCCTGCGAGGAGGCGATGGGCGACGGAGGGCTGGTGGTCCCGTGCCCGGCGGACCCGCGGCACGTCATCGTGGTGGCCCCGCAGAACCCGGACGGCAGGGCACCGCTGGCCCTGCTGCGCCCGGTGGTGGAACAGGCGCCCGGACGGCTCGCCGGTGTCTCCGGGCCACGTCCGTGGTCGCAGGCCGCCTTGGCCTACGGCGCCGCGATACGGGCGCTGACGGCCGCCGAGAGCGATCCGGAGGGGATAGCCCGGGATTTCGGCGAGTCCTCGCTCCTGGTGTCCCTGTCCCCGCGGGCCCGCTCGTGGGCCCACCAGCTCTGCGTGGGGCTGCGGAAGCTCACGGAGGAACAGCGGTCACAGGCGGTGCCGACTGCTCGCCGCGCGCTGTCGTACGGGGCGCTGCGCGCCGGTCGGCTGCTCGGTGTAGACCGCACCACCGCCAACAAGCGGCTCAGACTGGTGCTGGAGGCGATGGGGCTGGACCACCGGCAGGTCGCGCACCGCGCGGTGGCGGACCTCGCCTTCCAGCTCGCCGACCTGCCGGTGCCGCCCGACCAACTGCCGGCGGCACCCCCGGCGCTGCGGGCGCTGTTGCGGGAGGCCCCGGTCGTGGACTGGGCGACGCGCGAGCTGGCCGTGCTGGATCAGTCGGGCGACGCCTCGCGGCTGCTGGCCACCTGGCTCGCGCACAACTGCCGTGCCGGTGCGACGGCCGTGGCGCTGGGGATGCACCGGAACACCCTCGCGGCCCGGCTGTCCGCGTCGGGTGCGCGGTTGAGGCTGCCGCTGGGAGAGCAGGGAGCCGCCCCGTACCAGGTGCTGTGGCGGCTGGTGGCCGCCGGACAGGTCCCGGTGACCGCCGTGCCGGACCCGGTGGCACCGGGGGATTGACCGGCGGCCCGGAACGGGCGCCTCAGATGCACAGTCGACCGCCTCGGATGCATGAGGCGCGGCGGCGGCCGGCGTGCGTACGATCCCGGCGTTCGACCGCACCGGCGGGGAGAGCGACGGAACCGACGGGAGCAACCATTGCCCCGTCCAAGGGTGTTGAAGCATGCCGCGGCGATCGGTGTGACTTTCCAGCGGGGGACGCCGGGGCCAGGCGAGATGCCGGGTGATCGGGCCGAAGTACGGGGAAGCCCGGCGTCGGCACGGCTCACCGCGCCACGGCGCCCGAGGAGCCGTCATCTCCCCTGCCCCGGCGCCCGGCGCGCAGCTGCCGACGCCGGGTGCGGTCGGCCCGACCCATCCACACCGCACCCTCGTGCGGAGAACCAGGAGTCATCGAGTGCGCACCTTCCTGCGCCGAGCCGCGGTCACCGCGACCTGCCTCGGCACCCTCGCCGGCGCGGCGGTCGTCACGGCCTCTCCGGCCATGGCGGCGTCCTGCAACACCACCACCAAGTCCGTGGACGACCGTGGGTACACCGGTCCGTGGCCGGACAACTGGATTCTGAAGTCGACCATGTGCTCGTACCGGTCCGGCGGCTACATCTACAGCTACGCCAAGCTGAGCTGGGACATGCCCGACGCCCACGGGAGCGCGCCCTACCTGACCTTCGACGCCGCGAAGTTCCGGGTCTACCTCAAGAAGAGCGTCTCCGGTGCGAAGGACCCGGTGCGCGCCCACCGCGACTTCGGTATCGAAGGCAGGTTGGAGAACGGCGACGGCTCCTACACCACTCCGACCTTCCGGCACGCCATCTCTCGTTACGCCCTCGGTGACGGTGCCTGGAAGCTGAACTGGAACAACGACGGTGACGGTTACGTCCACTACTCGGTCACCGCCTCGCCCCGAGTCTGACCCGGGCTTCCCCGGCCGCGTTGCCGTGCCTCACGGGGGGACGCGGCAACGCGGCCGGCCGGCGGTTCTGATCGTCACGCCGTCGGCCCGGTGAGTTTGGCGGCCACGGCGTCGAGGACCCAGTCCAGGCCGGTTGCGAAGGATGTCTCGGCATCCACGTCCGTGCCGTCGTACACGGCCTTGGCCAGCGCCGGGAAGCGCCCCGTGGCCAGCATCTTCGTCACATGCGGGCCGGAGGCGCGCTGCCAGTCGCGCTTGGACAGACCCGTGGCGCGCTCGGCCCGCAGGTTCGCGATCTCGCGTCTGATCGCGCCGGTGAAGTAGGCGCTGACGGTCTCCACGGCGCGCATGACGGTGTCGAGGTCGGCGAGGCCGACGAGGGGGGCCAGCGTGGCCTCGGTCATGGCGAGGCCGTTCGGTCCCAGGGTCGGACGGCCGCCGAGGAGGTCGGCCAGCCATTCATGACGGAGAGCGGCCTGCCTGGTGCGGTGGGCGAGGACGCGCAGCGCCTCCCGCCAGTCACCGGGCTGCTCCTCGGGGAGGATCTCGCCCTGGACCTCGTCCACCATGAGGTCGAACAGCTCCTCCTTGGAGGAGATGTATCCGTAAAGCCGCATCGGGCCGGCGCCCAGCCGGGCGGCGACCTTGCGCAACGACACCGCCTCCAGCCCGCCCTCGTCGGCAAGCGCGACGGCGGTGGCAACGATCCGCTCCCGGTCGAGCGGTACGGGGCGAGGCGTCGGCTCCGGCCGGTCCCACACAGTCATGGTCACACCGTACTGTCGCGATCATCGCCGTGCCGATACAGTGTATCGGTATGAGCCACCGTATCGCCGTTGTCGGGAGCGGGCCCGCCGGCCTCACCTTCGCCCGCGTCCTGCAGCGCCACGGTCACCCCGTCACCGTCCTCGAACGCGATCCCGCCCCCGACGCCCGTCCCCCGGGCGGCACGCTGGACCTGCACGAAGGGCTGGGGCAGCGCGCGCTGGACAAGGCGGGGCTGCTGGCGGAGTTCCAGGCGCTGTCCCGTCCCGAGGGGCAGGCCATGCGCATCCTGGACACGGACGGGACCGTCCTGCGCGACTGGCAGCCCCGTCCGGACGACCGGGCCAACCCCGAGATCGACCGCGGGCAACTCCGCGACCTGCTGCTCGGCCCGCTCGACGTCCGATGGGGGCAGGACGTGTCGGAGGTCGTGCCGGGGCACCGGGACGGCGTACTCGTCCGTTTCGCGGACGGGCGGCGGGAGACGTTCGACCTGGTGGTCGGTGCGGACGGCGCCTGGTCCCGAGTCCGCCCGGCAGTCTCGCCGGTGACACCGCACTACACCGGCGTCACCTTGATCGAGACCTCACTGGACGACGTCGACACCCGCCACCCCGACCTCGCCCGGTTGGTCGGCGACGGTTCCGTGGCCGTGTACGGCGTCAACCGCGCCCTCGTCGCCCAGCGCAACAGCGGAGGCCACGTCAAGGTGTACGCCCAGTTCCGCGCGCCGCTGGACCGGCACACGAACCTGGACCTGTCCGACGTCGAGGCCGTGCGATCGAGCCTGTCGGCCCTGTTCGACGGTTGGGCCGCTCCCGTCCTCGAACTCCTCCGCCATGGCACGGCATTCGTCCCCCGCCCCCTCCACGTACTGCCCGTCTCCCACACCTGGGCCCATGTCCCCGGGGTGACGCTGCTGGGCGACGCCGCCCATCTGATGCCCCCCTTGGGGGCGGGCGCGAACCTCGCGATGCTGGAAGGCGCCGAGCTCGCCGAGTCCATCGCCGCCGTCTCCGGCTCCGGGGAACTGGACGAGGCCGTCCGCGTCTTCGAGGAACAGATGTGGGCGCGGGCGGGCAGATGGGCGGAGCTCACGACGGCCGGTCTGGAACGCCTTGTGAGCCCGGACCCCGCCGAAGCCCTCGCCCTCTTCGACGAAGTCCAGCCGTCCTGACTGCCGGACTTTCCCCACGCTCGGGTGCATGTGCACCCCGAGGAATATCGGGCCGTCACCGACCCGGCGGCAGCGCACCACCGGCACAGTCTCGACCATTTCCTGCCGGCACACCGGGCACACAACCCGCTGCTGACGCCCGCGCATGTGGATGCGGACCTGGACGCGGACGCGCGTTCCGAGTGGTTCGGCTTCCCGGGCGTGGCGCGCCCGCAGGGGCTGGAGTGCGAGCTGCTGCTGGTGCCGCTGCCCGGCCACTCGGCGGGACATGCGGGCGTCGCTGTGCGCGACGAGGAGGGAAGGTGGCTGCTGCACGGAGGTGATGCGTACATGTATCACGGCGAGTTGGAGCACACCCCGGCCCTCTCCCACCCCGTTCTCGATCCGGTTCAGCAGGGAGCGCAGACCGATGCCGCGGCCCGCCTCGGGACCCGCGACCGACTGCGCGGCCTCTGCCTCGACCATGCGGACGCGGTGACCGTTTTCAGCGCACACGACCCCTGGGAGTTCGCCCACCTCGCCACCCCCACGGGCTAGCCAGGCACTGTTGATCCGGCCGTAGTGGTTACGGCGGGACGGGTCCGCCTTGCCGCCGCTGAGGTGATCAGGTCGCCGCTCATCTGCTCGCCCGGACAGGCCTCAGGAGCTGTCCGGGCGACCAGCCGGCTACGCCTTGTGGGCGAGGAGCTGAACCTCTTGGAACTGCCGCCGGTCGGTGGGCCCCGGCTGGATCACCGTGCGGGTTGCCTCGGTCAATCCGTGGTCATGGAGGAGCGCGGCGAGACGGTCGGGAAACCAGCGGTAGGCCGTGGCCACCGCATGGTCGTAGGCCTGCGTCTCGTGGTGAGGGCCGTCGGTGGCGGGGAAGCCGATCAACAGGTGCCCGCCCGGAGCCAGGACCCGGGCGATCTCGGCCAGGACGGCGGGAACGTCCTGCGGCGGGGTATGGATGATGGACCACCGCGAGAGCACCCCGCTCAGCGCGCCGTCGGCGATGTCCAGCGCGGCCATCGAACCGACCTCGAACCGGAGTCCGGGGGCCGCCTCGCGAGCGAGCTCGACCATCGCGGGGGAGACGTCGACACCGAAGGCACGCAGACCCAAGCCGTGCAAGTGAGCGGTGACATACCCCGGCCCGCAGCCGAGGTCCGCCACCTCGCCGTCACCGTCCGCCCGCACCAGCTCCGCGAAGGCGCTCAGGAGGGCGCGTTCCACGGGACGGTCGCGCAGGGAGTCGTGGAACATCTGCGCATAGGTGGGTGCGATGGCGTCGTAGGACTCACGGGTGGCACGCAGGGTCTGAAGATCGCTCACCCGAAGACCGTAGCGGGACGAGGGTGCATACGCTGCAAGAACGCTCGACGCCGGGCCTGTGCGGTCGATCACAGGCGGCACGGTGGCCGGCATCCAGCGACCGGGCCACCATCCGCGCGGCCAGCTGCGGCCCGGTGGCGAAGGACGTCTCCTCGCCGAGTCCGGGCGCCCCCGCGTCGCGAACGTGATCGGCGTCCGACTTGCCCCGCGTCAGCAGGTGCCGCATGCCGTCCAGGGGTGCCTCGTTGCCGAGCACCTCTGTGGGCCGGCCTCTTCGGTTGCCCGGGATCGGGCGCGAACAGATCATGGCGAGATGACAGACCGCCCCTCTCCCGCACCGCCAACCGTGGTGCGACTCACGGAGTACACCAAGACCGAGCAGAGCGAAATCCTCGGCGACAGTGCCGATCCCTTCGGTGTCGCAGACGCCGGATTGACCTGGCTGCCCAAGGAAGAGCATGTCGGCATCAGACAGAAGGGCCGCCTCGTCGCACACGCCGGTCTACTGCGGCTACCCCTTTCGATCGGCGGAGTCGGCACACAGGTGGTGGGTGTCGGCGGGGTGGCTGTCGCGCCTGAGCTGCGCGGGCAGGGACTGGCCCGGTCGGTCGTATCGGCGGCCGTGGACCACGCGCGGACGATGGGGCCACAGCACGGAATCCTCTTCTGCCGGTCGTCCCTCGTCCCGCTCTACCAGCGACTCGGCTGGCGCACGCTGGAGCAGGACGTCCACGTCGAACAACCCGAAGGACCCGTGATCATGCCGCTGCCGACCATGTGGACGCCATTGCGCGACGGCGCGAGTTGGCCCACTGGCGAGGTCCGCCTGCTCTCACTCCCCATGTGATCGAGTGCTTCGGTGAGTGCCGTCCCCGGTCCGACGGGCCTCACCAGTGCCACTGACCGAGCACAGAAGCGGCCAACACCGACGCTCACCGGCCCACCGCAGCGCGCCCCGACACTGCCGGCAAGATCCCGATCCAGGGCTGGAGTACCTGGAGTATCAAGAGGACGTCTCGTCGATCAGCGGCAAAGAGACGCCCCTCATGACTCGTTCCCCAGCCTCGGCCGTGCGGCGGTTCGCGTCGCCGGAAGGCGAGGCGGACGGAGCCGAGGCGCGGGGGAGGCCGGAGGCGAGGCCTGGAGGGCCGAGGCATTGTCTCCAGGCACCAGCCGTTGCGGGATCACTGTTGTGGCAGAGGGTCACTGCGAAGAGCCGTCCCGCGTTCCCGTACCGGGGGCGTGTCCGGCGAGCCACTGCGTGAGGTCTTCGGCATGGTGCAGTTCGTCTGCGACGCGTTCGCGTTGGGCATCGGTGAGCTGAATCCGCTCCAGCTCACCGGCCCACTCGGGGATGCGGTGCTGCTCGTTCAAGGCGGTGCCGAGTTCGATGAGGGTGGCCAGGGCCAAGGCCCGGTCGAGGGCCGGGGCGCTGTCGCCGTGCCGGCGCAGGGCAGAGGAGATGGTCCGGAATGCGGCCCGGTCGTCGTTCTTGAACTCGCGGAAGATGCGGGCGTTGTCGAGTGCCCGGGCCAGACCCTGCAACTCCTTGGAGCCGCCGTATTCCAGTTCGGCCGGCTCGTCGCGCTGGATGAAGATGAGCGAGTTGCCGGACGGGTCGATGAGGGTGAACCGGGTTTGGCCGGGGCGGAAGCGGGTGAGGCGCGGGAGTCCTTTGGCCAGGACCTTTCCGTAGCCGGCGCGCATGGCCCGGGTGAAGGCTGCATGGTAGGGGGCGACCTCGTCCACCAGGACCAGACAGCCGCCGCCGTCTTGCCTGGCCGGATCGTGGCCCTGGGGCGGTCTGCCGAAATGGACGGCGAAACCGCTCCACTCCAGGGCGAGGTAGAGGTACGGACGGGTCTGCTTGTGGACGACCCGGAACCCGAGCGCCTGGTAGAACGCCAATGTCTCCTCCGCGTCGGAGCAGGGCAGCACCGGCACCGTCGTCTCGTTCGCCCGTATCGCCGTCTGCGTCAACAGTCCTCCACCTCATCGCGTCCCGGACACCCCGGAACAATTCTTGGCCGCTCGGGCGTGGGACCTCGACGAGCGAGCACCGGACCGGCTCTCGACGGTACGACTCGCGGTCCCAGCTAGTCAAACTTGAATAGCTGCATGAGCGGCATCGCGGTCGCCGGTGCCGGGCTCCAACTCGGTGTGGCTACCACGGCGACGCGGGCAGGAGCGGCCGGGTGAACTCCCGTTCAGCAGCGCGCGATCCATGGCGACGCGTCACGGGACCCTGACCCTGACCCACCGCCGAGATCGTTCTACGGCAGAACCTGGTCGGGCACCCAGCAGCCGTCGTCCGGTCACCCCCCGACGTAGGCGCGGACGCGGTTGAAGCGCAGCGCCGTCAGATCCGAGCGGAGGATCGCTCAGTGGACGATTCCGGAGTCCCGACGGTCGACGTCCTCGCCGCACAATCCACGTGGCCGGCAGAGCGCAGGGCCGGGAAGGCACGGCCCGGTGAGGGTGGGGGCGGGTATGGCGCGTTCGGGCCGTTCGCGGCGCGTGTCGTCGCTGAACGGAAGGGTGGGCCGGTGGGCGAAGGTCATTCCGCCGCGTCGCGCACCACCAGGGCGATCTGCACTCTGTTCTCGACCGCCAGCTTGGCGAACAGGCTGCTGGTGTGCGCCTTCACGGTGGCGACGCTGATGTGCAGGCGCCCGGCGATCTCCGCGTTGCCGAGGCCGTCCGCGATGGCGCGGGCGGTGTCGAGTTCGCGTTCGGTCAGTGTGGCCAGGCGCTTCCGCGCCGCTTCGCGGGACGCGGCGCGGCTGTCGGATCCGGAGGACTGCGGCCCGGTGGCCGCGGCGATCACACGCGCGGTGGCCTCGGGGGAGAGTGCGGGGTTGCCGCCGGCGACCGTCCGTACGGCGTCGACGATCCGCGCGGGCGGGGTGTCCTTGAGCACGAAGCCGAGGGCCCCGGAGCGCAGCGCGCCGAGCACCAGGTCGTCGGAGTCGAAGGTGGTGAGCATGAGCACGCGCGGGGGAGCGGGTCGGCCGAGCAGCTCCCGGGTCGCGCTGAGGCCGTCTCGGCCGGGCATCCGCACGTCCATCAGGACGACGTCCGGCCGGTGTTCGTCCACGGCGCCGATCGCGGTGTTCCCGTCCGTCGCCTCCGCGACGACCGCCAGATCCGGTTCGCCGTCGATGATCAGGCGCAGCGCCATCCGCACCAGCGGGTCGTCGTCGACGATGACAACCCGCACCGGCTCTCGCTCGCTGTCCACGTCTCTCATCTCTCCCGGGACTGGTGCGGCCAGGGTAGCCGCGCGGTGAGGACATATCCGCCGTCGGGTGCGGGGCCATGGTCGAGCGTCCCGTCGGCGAGGGTGACGCGTTCGCCGAGGCCGGGCAGGCCGAAACCGGAGGACGGCGGCCGGACCGTCGGGGCGCCGGCACGGGAGTTGCGGACGGTGACACGCAGTTCACCGCCGGCCGCTCCCTCCAGGGTGACGCTTACGCCCGCGCCCGGGGCGTGCTTGGCCGCGTTGGTCAGGCCCTCCTGAACGACCCGGTAGCAGGTCCGCCCGAGGGCGTCGGACGGCGTTCCTGCCACCGTGCTGGTGAGCGTCGCGTCCAGCCCCGATGTACGGGCGTCGTCGACCAGTTCGGGGACGCGGTCGAGGGAGGGCTGCGGCGGTTCCGGGTGGTCCGGGTCGGCCCGGAGCACCCCGAGGACGTCGCGCAGTTCCTCCAGTGCCTGCTGGGAGCCGTCGGCGATGCCGCGGAGCAGGGTGCTGCTCTCCTCGGGCGTGAGGTTGGAGCGGTGGCCGAGGACCCCGGCCTGCATGGCGACCAGGGAGATACGGTGCGCCAGCACGTCGTGCATCTCCCGCGCGATCCGGTTCCGTTCCAGGGCGCGCGCCTGCGCCGCCCGCGCCTCCTGTTCCCGCTCCGCGCTCTCCGCGCGCTCGCGAAGCGACCGTACCTCCACGCGCCGCGCCCCGACCGCCGCACCGAGGGCGACCGCGATGCCCGCGGTCAGCGCGGGGACGACTGCCCGCTCCAGCCAGGTCGCACCGTCGCCGTCCTCGACGGGATAGAGCCCGACGGCGAGCGAGGACGCGACCACGTACGCCAGGACGACCGACCCGATCTCCACCGGGCGGCGGCGCGTGGAGATCGAGGTCAGTGCCAGCAGCGCCGCGCCGGTGGCCAGCATCGACGCGGTCGAGGCGATCGCGACCGTCATGGCGACGGCGAGCGGGAACCGCCGCCGCCACAGCAGCAGCGTCACGCAGCCGAGCGCCACCAGCGGATCGCCGGTGGCGAACCAGGAGCCCGTCCTGGCCGCCTGCCCGTCCGTCAGCAGCACGCCGGCGGCGAGCCAGACCGGGACGCCCGCCGCCGCGGCTGCCCCCAGCCGCCAGGTCTGCTGCCACCCGCCGAGCCGGGGCATCTCGTCCGTGTTCATGGCCGTCATTGTCGCGAGGCGTACGGGCCCGCGCAGCGTACCGGGGTCCATCTCACCCCCGACCTCGGTCGTAGCACCCCCTCGACCGCGGTCGAGGGCGGTTCGAGACGCCGGTCCGATGTGTTCGCGACACCCGCTGAACAGACTCGTTCACGTACCGAATCGACCGGAGGCGGAACGGAGTGCGTGATGGGCAGAGGCGGCTACCTGCCCCTGGAGGCCCTCGGGATGGTGCTCGCGGCCCTGGCAACCCCCACGGCGATCCACGGGGTGCTGGACCGGGAGTCCGAGCAATGGTGGGGACTCCTCGATCAGGTGCCCGGCGGCCTCGTCGGGCGGACGGTCCTGCTCGGGCTGGTTGCGGTCCTCGGTATCGCGTACGGCGGCTGGGCCCACCTCCGGCTTCAGTCCGGCACCGGGCGGGGCGCACCGAGCGCCTGATCCCGTGGCCGCACCACATACCTGGCGCCTGGCATCTGACAGTCGGCATCTGGCTGACCTCCGGCAGACACCTGACAACTGAAGGGACCCTCACATGCACCGGAAGAAGGCCCTGTCCCTCGGCATCGCCGCCTCCGCTGTGGCGGCGACCACCCTCGCGGGGGTGTCGTTGGCGACGATCTCGGACACCGCAGAGGCGACGACCTCGGAGACCGCAGAGGCGACGGTCGACACCCTGCGGTGGGGCTCGTGCAAGGACATGGAGCAGAAGTCCGGGGAGACCGGGGAGTCGAAGACGCCGAAGAACTCCGGCAAGGACCCCAATTCCAGGCTGGAGTGCGCGACGCTCGAAGTCCCCCTGGACTACCGGAACCCGGGCGGCAGGAAGATCGACATCGCCGTCTCCCGGCTGACGAGCGAGAACCCCTCGAAGCGCCGCGGCGCGCTGCTGGTGAACCCGGGCGGCCCGGGACTGGCGGGCCTCGGCTACCCGGCCGCGCTCGCCGCCTCGGGGCTGCCGCAGGATGTGCAGGACTCGTACGACCTGATCGGTTTCGACCCGCGCGGCGTCGGCCGCAGTACGCCGGTGACCTGCGACCTCACGCCCGAGCAGCTGGAGCACCGGCCGGTGTACGCGCGGACCGCGGCCGATGTCGCGAAGGAGGCGGACCACGCGCGGGACGTCGCCCGGCAGTGCGCCGACTCGAAGACGTCGTGGATGCTGCCGCACGTCAGCACCGCGAACACCGCCCGCGACATGGACCGGATCAGGGCCGCCCTCGGCGAGTCGAAGATCTCGTACTTCGGCAGCTCCTACGGCACCTCCCTCGGTGCGGTCTTCACGACGCTCTTCCCGGGGAAGAGTGACCGGATCGTGCTGGACAGCAACCTCGGACCGAAGGGGTACGACGTCAACGCCGCGCGGCTGTTCGGCCGAGGCATGGAGGACCGGTTCCCGGACTTCGCGAAGTACGCCGCCGCGCACCCGGAGTACGGCCTGGGCGGGACGCAGGAGCAAGTGAGGAGGAAGTTTTTCGAGTTGGCGGAGCGGCTGGAGAAGAAGCCGGCTCAGGGATACGACGGGGCGCGCTTCCGCACGGACACGTTCAGCAAGCTGTACTCGGACTCCAACATGCCTCTGGTGGCGAAGATTTGGCAGGCCCTCGACACGGGCCGGCCGCTGCCGCCGAGCCCGCCGGCGCCGGACGCGGAGAACGCCACGTCCTCCCGGTACTACGTGACCTGCAACGACAGCCGCTGGCCGAGCTCGATCGGGGTCTACCAGCGCAACACCGCGGTGGACCGCGAGAAGTACCCGATGATGGGCGGGGCCACCGCCAACATCGGACCGTGCGCCTTCTGGCCGGACGAGCACATCGAGCCGCAGGTGCCGATCGGTGACCGGGGCCCGTCGAACGTCCTCATGGTGCAGAACGAGCGTGACCCGGGCACGCCGCTGGCCGGCGCGAAGAAGCTGCGGGAGGCGTTCGGCAAGCGGGCCACGATGGTCACCGCCGACCAGGGCGGCCACGGCGTCTACCCGAACACCGCCAACACGTGCGCGAACGACGCGGTGACCACGTACTTGACCACCGGGAAGCGCCCGGCCCAGGACGTGGCCTGCTCCGCGGAGCAGCCGAGCGGGGGGTCGGGCGGACAGCCGGGCGCGTAGCGGGGGACGGCAGTGGAAGCGGCAGGACTCGGGAACGGGAACACGAGCGGGAGCACGGACATGCTCAAAGAATGGCGACAGCGTAGGGCTCTGCGGCGGGTCGAGCCCGGAGACGGGCGGGAACTGAAGCGTTTCCGCTGGTGGCAGCAGCTTTCCCGGGCCCTGTTCTACCTGCGGACGGCGGACGCCACCGGTCGTTGGACGGTCTACGCCGTGAACGTCAGGCACGGCCAGAACCAGGGCTCAGGGAACGTCAAGGCGGAGTTGTACGTCGACGGCAGGCAGCACGCGGTGTGCAGGCTCCCCGCCGTCTTCCCCGTCGAGGACGGCACCGTCGAGGTGTCGATGAGCGGCTTCGGCCTGAAGCGCTGTCACTACGTCACTGACGAGGGGTACGAGCACCAGCTCACTCCCGACCCCGCCTCCGCCGAGGGGCGCCGCGCGAACCTCGCGCGGCGGCACCCGACGCTGAGTCGCGTCATCGGGTGCTTCTCGGCGGTGGCACTCGCCACCGCGCTGGTCCTGCTCGTCTCGCAGATGGCGGAGAAGCTGACCGAGCCCCGCGAGATCGCCCAGCACATCGGGACGTTCACCGCACCCGTGCATCTGTCGGTGTGGATGAACATCGCCGTCGTGCTCGTCACCCTGGCGGCCAGCACCGAACGCGCCCTGCGCCTCCGCTACAGTCGCCTCCTCGACGGCGGCGCGGGCTGACCCGCCGGTTTCGCCACCACCGGTTCGAAGAAGGGCCGGCACCCCTCGCCCGCCACCGTCATGCGGATGCTCCGCGACCACGACAAGCAGGCGACCACGGCAGCGAACGCGCGATGAGTAGCGAGTCGCGAAAGCTACGAGGGGATACTTGTTCCCTGTGTCGGACCCGGACTTCGGGGCCCTGTTCGGCCTCCGAGGTCGCCTCGGTGATCGAGGGCGTGCTGCGGCACCGCACCGACATGGACGCCGACCGGCCCTACACCGACACTCACGGCGCCTTCATCGTCGGCTTCGGCTTCGCGTACACGCTCGACTTCAAGTTGATGCCCCGGCTGAAGAACATCGGCTCGGCGAAGCTGTACCGGCCGGCGGCCGGGGAGGACGAGAACTGGCCGAACCTGGTCCCGGTGCTCTCCCACCAAGACGGTCGACGGGACCTGATCGCCCAGTAGTACGAACAGGTCCGGCGGACTCACCAGCCACTGACCCCAGCGCCGCGAACCCCGAAGAACCCCGGCCGAAGTCCTCGGTGTCTCCTGAGTCGGTCGGCGCCGGCGTCAGGTAGCCCCTGCGGCCGCTGCAGCAGTGGCCTTCGCAGCCTCAACAGCGGCAGCGACGAAGGAGGCGACCAGCGGGCGGTGGTCATCCTGCGCCCATACGAGGACGAGTTCGCTGTCGGGGGCGTCGGTCACGGGCCGGTAGACGAGGTCGGGGTGCATGGGCCGGGCCAGCGAGCGAGGCAAGATCGCGATGGTGCGTCCCAGACCGAAGTGCAGTTCCTCGGCCATGGCGACGAAGTACTCCAGCTCGCCGGTCTCCGGCTCGGGCCATGCCGCAAGACTACCGCCCGATCGATTCCCAGCAGGCATGGAACGAGAACGGATGGATCTTGGACGCGGGCAGAAAAGTGGCTGTTCGCTGGGGGCATGATGCACCACACGATGATCGTGGCGTTCGACAATCCGATTCCCGCGAGTGAGCTGGACCAGTACCTCAAGGAGTGGAGTCGAGTCTGTCGTCGATGTCCGGGATCCAGAAGCAGATCTCCAACGTCTTCAGGCGGTCCCAGTGCCGCACGCGGCGCCCATGTCTGATCGCGGCAATCAGGCTTACGAGGAGCAGTGCCGCACAGCCCCCTGCCGGCAAACGAGCGGTTCCCAGGACGAGTTCGAGCACCGCGACGGCGAGCGCGAACACCAGGGCGAGGGCCGAGTTCCGCAGCAGCAACGCGACACCTTGCAGCCGGGTGATCTCGCCCGCTGCCTCTTTGTCGTGGAGTTCCGCCGCAGCCAACAGCAGAGACGTATCAGCGCGCACGAAGGCTCGCTCCCGGGACTCGGGCACTCTGGCAACGAATTCACGCCGAGCGTGATCGATGCTCCAGTTCCAACGCGGCGCCACCTTGTCCAGGAGGGCACTCAGAGGGTAGGCAAGCTGCCCCAGCAGGTAACTGGCAACAGCGGCTCCGACCACCTGCAGCACTGACGGTGCCGAGGCCAGACTTGCGAGATCGATGAGGTTCAGGCGGGCGAGCACGTAAATGATCAAAGAAAGATGAAGTGCTCCAGGTATCCCATAGGTGAACAGATCGAAGATGCCCACAGCTAAGGTCACGATGCCCCCTGACTCGCCGAGGTCCTGACTCTAGTGAGCCTTCGAAGGGCCGGGCAGACTCGCCCCGTCACCCGACGCCCAGATCTCCTTGCAGGCCGGCGGGATCAGCCCGTCCGAGGCGGGATGGCGGGGTCCGGCCGCCCCGTCGGCAAGATCGCGGACACTACGGCTGGACGGGTGGACTACCAGAGCTCGCGCCCGTACCAGGTGCCTGGCTCACCGCCGAGGTCGGCAGGGCCGGCCGGGCCGACGGGGACGAACCCGGCCTTGGTCAGCACCTTCTGGGACGCGGCGTTCTCGTGGGCGGTGGCCGCGCGCAGTGTGCGCAGCCCGTGCCGCGAGGCCGCCAGTCGGCACAGCTCCTCAACGGTCGCGGTCGCCACGCCGCAGCCGGCGACATGTTGCGCGACCCGGTAGCCGAGTTCCGCGGTGCGCTCCTCGATGTCGTACAGGTTGAACCTGCCCAGTACCGAGCCGTCCTCGGCGACGAGCACGTAGAAGGCGCAGATGCCGGCTCCCTGCTCAGCCAGCAGGGCGTTGAAGCGGTCGGTGAACCGATCGAAGTACTTGTCGCCGCGGTCGGGAACCGAGGCGGCGAAGTAGGTGCGGTTCGCCAGCTCGAAGTCCAGGACAGCAGGGGCGTGGCCGGTATGCAGCTGTTTCAGCTCGGGCATCGCACGACTGTACTCGGATGGTGCGCCGAGGCCACTGAGATTCCGGCAGCGGCAGCCGTCCTCAAGTCCGGATCAGGCCCACTTGACGATCTCCGGGTGGCGTATCGAGAGCGCGTAACATGACCACGATCCGGGCTTCTTGAGGCGTGTCCACGCACACGCGGGTCGTTGGCGGTGCGCGCCCCGAAGACGCGGTGTCCTTCGGGGCGCGCGGCAGGGTTCAGGGTTCGGGTTCAGGCGTTGTAGCCGCCGTGGGCGTCCAGCACCGCGCCCGTGACGTACGACGCGGCGGGGCTCGCCAGGAAGGCGATCGCCGCGGCGATCTCGTCGGGGTGCCCCATGCGTTGCAGGGACAGCGAGCTGAGCAGGGCCTTGAGAGTGTCGGGGTCCGGCGGTTGCATGTCGCTGTCCATCAGCCCGGCTTCCACGACGTTGGCCGTGATGTCGCGGGGCCCGAGGTCCCGTGCGACCCCCATGGTGTACCTCTCGATGCCTGACTTGGTCGCCGAGTAGTCGGCAACGCCCGGGACGCCGACCCGGGAGCCCAGCCCGGAACTCACCGTGATGATGCGGCCGCCCGTGCGCAGCACTCGGGAGGCGGCCCGGATGACGGCGATCACGCCGAGGTAGTTGGTGGCGTGCATCCGGTCCAGTGCGGCGGTGTCGACGTCCGGGTCGTCCACCGTGCGGCCCTGCTCCACCGAGATCGCCGCGTTGTTGACGAGGATGTCCAGGCCGCCGAAGTGCGCGACCACGTCGTCGATCAGCGCCGGCGCCCGGCTCGTGTCCGCCTGGTCGGACTTGAAGGCGACGGCCTTGGCTCCCTTGCCGTGCACCTCGTCGACGACGGCCTGCGCCTGCTTCTCGGAGCTGATGTAGGTGAAGGCGACGTCGGCGCCCTGCTCGGCCAGCAGCCGTACGGTCGCGGCTCCCAGTCCGCGCGATCCCCCGGTGACCAGGGCGACCTTGCCCGTGAGTGGCTTGCTCATTCTTCTCACCTCGTTGATTGGCCCTTTCCGGCAGTCGCAACGTTAATTGTTACGACAGTATGTTGCAACCTTCACTGTTACGACTGCCGTATCATGAAGCGTTGTGGTCGAGAGGAGGAGCCCATGAGCGCCAACAGCAGGCTGACCATCGCCGCCCACGCGCTGGCCTGGATCGGCCTCTATCAGCGCCAGGGCCATGAGGTCGCCACCTCCGAGCAGATCGCGACCAGCGCGAACACCAACCCCGTGGTGATCAGACGGTTGCTCGGCGAACTGCGCAGGGCCGGGCTCGTGGAGTCCCGGCGGGGCGTGGGCGCGGGCTGGTCGCTGGCACGCGAGCTGGAGTCGATGACCCTGCTCGACGTGTACGAGGCAGTGGAACCCGGCCCGCTGTTCGCAATGCACCGCACCACCCCGGACCAGGGATGCGTGGTGGGTCACGGCATCCAGCCGGCAATGCAGAGCATCTACGAGGGCATCGAGGAGACCGTGAGACACGAGCTGGCCCGCGTCACGCTCGCGAACGTACTCCGGGACGTACTCGCGGCACCTCGCTAGCCTCTCCGTCACGCCCTGACATCACCAAGATCCCCATCTGAGCCCAGGCCGGCGAACAGCCTGGCAACCAGTCACGCCGAAGACCGTTGCAGTATCAGACCGTGTCCGAAGAGCTTGTAACTTGATCTTGTTACAGTGCCCTGGTCCGGCGTGACCGATGTGACGATTCCGCCGTTCGGGAGGATGTGAGCGCCCGGCATGGATCGTGGACGACGACTAGGGCGTGTTTTAGGTAGCGGGTGAGTCTTGGGCGGAGAGTTCTACGGCCAGTTCCATACAGCGCAGGCGGGCTGGGGAGAAGTCGTAGGGCATCTTGCCGATGGCTTCGAACACGCTCATGGAGTCAGTCTCCCGCCCGCCGGAGCTGAGATCGGCCTCGTCCTCGCCCTCATGGGCGGGAGCAGGGTGCAAAGCGTCCCAGGCGTCGAAGAGGGCATCGTCGTCCTTTTCCAGACCGGACTTCTCGATGGCGGCGTGCAGGGCGCTTTCGAAGGCGTGCCGTTCGGCGGCCACCTGGGCCACGCGCGGATCATCGACGGCGACGCTGTCATCGAGTGCCTCCTCGGCGTCATCGATGCGGTCGGAGTCCTCCCGCAGAGCGGGGTGCGTGGCCAGGACGACGAAGCGGGTGGCCTGGACGGCCGCGCCGAGCGGGCCGAAGATCCGCTCAGTGACCAGCAGGCTGTCCAGGTCCGCCTGACGCAGGGAGCCCTCGGGCAGGCTCTTGAGGCGTTCGGTGACGAAGTCGGAGAGCAGACCCATCCGGCTGCCTTCGGTGCGCATCCGCTGCACGGCGGTCCGCTGCCGCCGCACTTCTGCTTCCTGCTCGGCGAGGGTTTCCTCCAACCGCTCCAGGATGCCCGCGATACCGTCTCCGCTGTCCGCACCGACGGAAGCCGTGCCGGTGGTAAAGGCGTCACGGATGTCGTCCAGGGCGATCCCGGCGTCGGTCATCCTGCGAATCCACAGCAGCCGGATCATGTCTTCGTAGCCGTAGCGGCGACGGTCATCGCCGCCCCGCTCAGGCTCGGGGAGCAGGCCGATCTCGTGGTAATGACGGATCGCCCGTGGCGTGGTGCCGGCGAAGGCCGCCGCGTCACCGATCTTGACCTGGCGAGGTGGCATGAAGGACGAATGCATGAGCAGGGATCTTTCCTCAAGGGATCGGGACGCAAGTCCACCGGACCACATGCCGCTACGGAAGGTGCAACCCCATACGCACCGCCCCGCGCCAACGCCAGGAAATGCGCCCTTCCTCCGTAATGAGCGCAGGGCCGTCCTTTCCTGCTGGGGCATCCGCACGACGGCAGGATGAGGGTTCACAGCCACTGATGAATCGCCGCGACCTGAACCGTCGCCTCGCACCCGCAGCGGGCGGCTTCTCGGCCGGCCGACACCAGGCCGGGGCACCCCGATCGCGTTCAGGACCGGCTCGAACTGAGGACTGTCACCGCGCTGCCCGGCGGTGATCAGCAGCGACAACGGCTTCTGTCTCTGCTCGCACGCCAGATGAAATTCGTGGTGAACCCGCCTCGCGACCTGCCCGGTCCATGGTCTTCAGGTTCGGCGCTCACTCCGCCCGGCGGTGCCTTCTGCACAGCACCGCGCCGGCGGGCACCGGCAGCATGCTGGTGTGCCCGGCGGGAACTCCGGTCCGAACCCGCCACCGCACACCGCGCCCTGGTCGACGGCATCCCGCCCGTGGCCGGGCGGCGCGGGCGCCCGCGCCGCCGCCCCGACTCGCTCCTCGGTGACGAGGGCTACGACTCCCAGCCCCAACCGCCGAGAGCTGCGCAAGCGGCGGATCTTGCCGGTCATTCCCCGCAAGGGCACCTGAACATCGAGGGCTTGGGCAAGCTCCGCTACGTCGTCGAGCAGACCTTCGCCCTGCTCCACCAGTTCAAACGCGTTGCCGTCCGTTGGGAACACCGAACCGAACCCCACGATGCCTTCGTCTCGTTGGCCTGCCGCCTCATCTGCTGAAGACGCCTCAAGAAAGCCCGCCAGGTGATCGCGCTACGAGCTCGTAGAGGGGGTGGCCCCTGCGGCGGCGGGGCCAACTGGGTGAGTATTAGCGGGATTTGGCGCAATGCGGTGACGGATGCCTCGCTTGCGGAGTATTCGGTGCAGGTTCTCGCAGTATTCACGGATACTGTCCGCCGCCCCGAGAACTACCTGACCTGTATCGGCAGAGCTCCCTCGTTAAAAGGCGCCTCAAATTCGTCCGCTACCAGCTGCCGGGACAGGATCGCCATGTACTCTTCAATCGGCCGAGCGCGCCAAAGAAACGGCGTCTCAGGACTGAACGGGAGGTAGGGGACATGAAGGTCAAGAAATGGCTTGGTGTCGTGGCCGCGGCAGTGGCGATGACGGGCATGGCGTCCGCACCGGCATCTGCCGACGACGCGGTCACCGGCGGCAATGTGGAAATGGTGCTTTTCGGAAGCGGCTACCACGTCGACTCGGTCACGATCCACGGGGTGCCGGAGCCCCAAGGCCCTGCCCAGTACGAGTTCATATACTACGCCACCACCTCCCCGACCAAGACATACACAATGATTTGCGGCGGCAGTGGCACGGGGAACAGCTGCAGCCACAAATTCAACATCGACGCCACTTACGCGGGTGGAGTCGGAATCCGAAGCTGCGGGTCGATCAAGCGTGTCGATAACCAGCAGAGCCTCGGAACTGCCTGCAAGAATTGGTGAGGTGAAAAGGCCCGCCAGGCGGGGCCGGGCTGACTCCGGCCTGCCTGGCTGCGGCCTCCGACTCTGCGGCGCCGGCCCCGCGGCGTCCGACGGCCGGGCGACACCTCGCCGCGTCGAAGCTCCTGGTAGCAGATGCCCAGCAGGACCCACCGCGCCCTGCCGCTCCTGGAGGCGACCGTGCCGGGCCGCACCGCGACCACCTGTACCCCACGCGGCGCACCGTCCCACCGGCTTTCCCCGTTGCGGGCTCGCTGCGGACCTTCCGGACCCCGGGGCAGCGAGCAGCGTGGCGGTCGGGCGAAAGCCGTCTACACCAGTGGGGGTCGGCCGGCGCGGGTGAGGCGGGCGACCGTGCGCCAGGACATCGGCTGTCGTGGGCCGTGTCCTCCGCGCAGGCCCTCGGCGAAGCCGGCCGCGGTGACGCGGAGCGCCGTGGGGTCGCGAAGGCGCCAGGCGGTGACGAGAGCCCATGCGGCGAGGTGGAGCGGGATGAGCGGAAGGGGCAGGTTGCGGCGGGTGAGCCAGACACGGTTGCGGGCGTTGAGCCGGTAGTAGGTGTCGTGTCGGGCGGGGTCCGTGGCGGGGTGATGGACGATGATCTCCGGCAGGTAGCGGCCGGTATGGCCGTCGTCCCAAAGCCGCCAGGCCAGATCGATGCCTTCGTGGAAGAGGAAGTAGTGGCCGGGCCAGCCTCCGACCGCGTCGAACGCGGCGCGTCGCACCATGACGACGCCTTCCGCCATGACGGTCACGGTGCCGGGGCGGGCCGGGTCTGTGGCACGTAGGCGGGGGACCCAGCGGCGCAGTGTCGTGCCGTCAGGTGCCGCGATGCGGGGCTGTACGTAGGCCGAGCCGGGATCATGGGTCAGCGCCCCCGCGAGGCGGGCGAGGGCATCCGTGGTCGGCAGGACGGCGTCGTTGTCGAAGAAGAACAGAAACTCTCCGTCGACGTGACGGGCTCCGATGTTGCGTCCTTCGGGGATACCGACGTTCTCGCCCAGGGTGACGGTGCGCACCCCGTCAGGAACGTGGTCGGGTTCGCAACCGTTTCCGACGACCACCACGTCGAGGTCGATGCCTTCCTGGGCGAGGAGCGAGGACATCGCCTCGCTGAACTCGCCGGTGCGGTCGTTCATCGTCAGTACCACGGCGCCGACCGTGGGGCGCGAGGCGTCAGCGCTCACGTGAAGTCCTTTTGGTGCGCGCGGGTATGTGGCCCGCTGTCGTCGCGTCATCTCGCGGGTGCCCCACCTTAGCCCGGCGTTCAGCCCCCCGCCCGCTTCGCTGAGCGCGGTCGGGGGCGTGTCGTTGTGGGCGACTGGCCGGCTCGGTCGAGCCGCAGCTCAGCAGCTGCGGCTCCCGGCGCTTCTGTGGCGACCGTGGGTACCGAAGCCCCCTGTTGGCTCTCCGCTTTCCCCGGGGATGAACCTCACCCGATCCTCGCGCCTGGCAGCTGGGCGCCGTACTTCTCCGAGTGTGCGCGGGGTGATGGGACGAGGGACGTGGAAGCAGTCGGCCACAGCATGAGTGCTGGGCCCGACTGGTGAGTTTGCGCCGCGACACCCTCGGTCTCAGCCGCGGAGCAGCCGCTTGGGCCGGTACGGTTCCAGGACCGGTGCCGCCTGCCCGGTGCGGAGTTCGGTCGCCACCAGCTCGGCCAGCCCGGCGGCCAGGGTGACGCCGCTGTGGGTGACCATCGCATAGAGGGCGCCAGGAGTGCCGGTGCCGGGTACGGGCCCGACGACGGGGCGCCCGTCCAACGGCAGCGGCCGGACGCACACCTTACGTTCGAGCACCCGGGCCCCGGCCAGGCTCGGCACGAGCTCGCGGGCCCGCGCCAGCAGGATGCCCGCCCAGCGGTCGAGTTCCTCGGCGGGGGTGTGCAGGTCGACACGCACATCGCCCGCCTCCAGGTGCACGGTCGCGCCGTCCCCCTCGTCGTGCGGGCGCAGATGGACGAGAGGGGTGTGCACCACGCGCGTCAGCGGCGTCCCCACCGGCCCCACCCGTACGACGAGTCCGGGCGCCGCCGACCCGGCCGCCGACGGGTCCACGATCGGTAGCGACTTCCCGGCGAGGGCGGTCACCTCGGGTGTCCACCGGCCCGCACAGCACACCACGGCGTCCGCCCGGAGCGTGTTCCCGTCAGCGGTGCGTACCAGCCAACTGCCGCCCTCGGCATGCGAGGTGGGGTGTCGGTCGGTCGCGGGGGCGGTGCCCGCGTCCGCGCGTTCCAGGCCGACGACGTGGCCGGCGCTGCCGGTGCGGATCTCGGCACCGGCGTTCCGCAGCTGTTCCCCGAGGGTGGAGACGAGTCGTTCGGTGAGCACATAGCCCTCATCGGGGAACCAGGCGACCTGAGGCACGTTCGCGGGCAGCCGCAGGGCCGGTTCGAGGGCGGAGATCCGTTGCGCGGAGACGAGTTCGGCGGGGTATCCCCATTGCTGGAGCCGCTGTACCCGCTCGACGAGCCGACCGCCCTCCACGGAGTCGTCCGGGTCGGTGGGAGCCGGGTCCGCCCAGCGCATGTTGCCCACCGGGCGATACCACTGCGCGCCGTCGGCCTCCTCGGCCAGCCGCGCCCAGGCGTCCAGCGAGGCGGTGCGCAGTTCGTGGTAACCGCGGTCGGGCACCCCGTTGGAGTTGAGCCAGGCCAGGCTCCAGCGCGAGGTGCCGCGTCCGGGCTGCGCGCGGTCCAGCAGGGTGACGGTGGGAGCGGATACGCCGGGTGTCGGGCCGTCCGCCGTTCCGAAGGGCGCGGTGTGCTGCGCGGGCCGGCGGGCGAGCCGGTGCGCGAGGGTGGTGCCGAGCACGCCGGCGCCGATGACGGCGATGTGGGTGGGGCGGTTCATGCGCTTCCTCCTCGGCCGACGGGCCGGCGGGGCGACGGCCCATCGGCTGCTCGCCGGCTGCTCCGGAACAGCCGTCACCGTAACCGATGCTCAGCGGGACGGCGGTGGGGCGACGGAGTCCCGCGAGACGAACGTGGTGTCCAGCACGATGTGTTCGGGGTGGGCCTGTGACCGGCCCTCGATACGGGCGACGAGAGCACGCACCGCGCGGGCGCCCAGTTCCTGGACCGGCTGTGCCACGACGGAGACGCGCGGGCGGATGACGCTCGTCCAGTCGGCGTCGTCGAAGGTGATGAGGGAGACGTCGTCCGGCACTCGCAGCCCCGCTTCCTGGACGGCGGAGAGGGCGCCGAGGGCGATCAGGCTGTCGGTGGTGAACAGCGCGGTCGGCGGCTGGGGGAGCCGGAGCAGTTCGGTCGTCAGCGCAGCGGGATCCTGCCCGTGGACGCCGACCCGTACGTAGGTGTCGGGGTCCTTGAGACCGGCAGCGTGCAGGGCGGCACGGAAGCCTTCGGCGCGCTCGACGCCCGTGGAGACCTGCGCGGGCGGCTCCGCACGGCGCCGTTCCGTGCCGTGCCCGCGCTGCGGACCCTCCCCGCCGTCCGCACGCCCGGCCGCCCGGTGCCTGTCGGCTTCCCCGTGCTGCCCCTGCTGTGTGGCACGGTCCTCGCCGCTTCCGCCCAGCGTCACCATGCCGATCCGCCGGTGTCCCGCCTCCAGCAGCCGGCGTACGGCGTCCTCGGCGGCTCCGCGGTTGTCGACGGTGACCGTGTCCGTGTCCAGCGACGGCACCTCGCGGTCCAGCAGCACGAGCGGGCAGCGGGCCTCCCGCAGGGCGATCAGGTGCGCGGTGCTGGAGGAGGAGGCCGGCGCGATGATGATGCCGTCGACGTGCTTGTCGCGGAGCATCTTCACGGCGGAGCGCTCCTGGGTGAGGTCCTCGTCGGTGTTGGCCAGCAGCACCTGGTAGCCGGCGGCGCGTGCGGCGTCCGCGATGCCGCGGGTGGCGCCGGCGAAGAAGGGGTTCTGTATGTCGGCGACCACCACGCCCAACGTGTGGGTGCGGCCGGTGATCATGCTGCGGGCGAGTTGGTTGGGGCGGTAGCCGAGGCTCGCGGCTGCGGCGTGTACCCGCTCCCGCGCGTCCGGGCTCACGGAGCCGTAGTCGGCGAGCGCCCGGGAGGCGGTGGATCGGGAGACTCCGGCCTCGCGGGCCACGTCGGGGATGGTCGCGGGGCGCTGGCTTCGGTGACTGGTCATGGCGGCAACAGATTATCCGCCGCAGCAGTATTGACGCTGTCGGATCGGCGGTGGGAAGGTTCTCAGCACCGCGGGTGAGAACGTTCCCAAAGCCGTTCCCGGATGCTCTTGGGAACGTTCCCAACCTCGTGCTTCCCGCCGCTCGTCCACCCTCGTCAGATGTGGAGAAGAACCGCGTGACCATCGCAACTCTGCCGCTCAAGCCCATCAACCCGGACTTCAAGGAGACCGTCTCCTTCGCGCTGGGGCAGCGCGAGGCCGCCCGCACCTTCGTCGAGGGCATCACCGGCTCCGACGCCGGGCTGCGCAACGTCTTCCTGGTCGGCTGCGGCGGCTCGCTGGTCGCCTCGTACGCCGTGCACCACATGCTGGAGACCCGCGCACCGTTCCCGGTCTTCCACATGAACAGCGCCGAGTTCCAGTTCCGCAAGCCCGCGCTGCTCGGTGAGGGCTCGCTCGTCGTCGTCGCCTCGCACACCGGTACGACCAAGGAGACCGTCGCAGCCGCCGAGTTCGCCAGGGCCGCCGGGGCCACGGTCGCCGCAGTGACCCGGCTCCCGGACAGCCCCCTCGCCAAGGCCGCGCACACAGCCTTCACCTACGGCAGTGAGGACACCGTCGCCGCCCCCAAGCACGTGCTGTTCGCACAGCTCGGCCACGCGCTGCTGGAGCAGACCGGGGTGCCCGGTGACTACGCGCAGTTGCGCGCCGCCTATGAGGCGCTGCCCGAGGCGCTGCACAGGGCGCAGCTCGAGTCCGAGGAACTGTGCCACTCCATCGCTGCTGCGCTGGCCGACGAAGACGTGACCTATGTGCTGTCCGCCGGCCCCAACTATGGGGCGGGCTACGGCTTCACCATGTGCTACCTGATGGAGATGCAGTGGAAGCACGGCGGCAGCTACAACGCCGGTGAGTTCTTCCACGGGGCCTTCGAGGTGGTCACCGAGGATCAGCCGGTGCTGCTGATGCTCGGTGAGGACGGCACGCGGCCGATGGCCGAGCGGGCGAAGACCTTCCTCGACAAATACACGCGCAAGGCCCACTACATCGACACCCGGTCGCTCTCGCTGCCCGGTGTCCCGGAGGAGTTGCGCGGCGAGATCAGCCCGATCGCACTCAACACGCTCGCCAGCCGCCTCGCCCACCACTACGAGGCGGTGCGCGGCCACGACCTGGACAAGCGCCGCTACATGTTCCAGGTCGATTACTGAGCACGCTGAGCGCATAGGCAGCGGCCCGGAGTGGGCGCCCACTGGGAGGGCGCCCGCCCACCCCGGAAAGACGCCTCCCCGAAAGGGCGCCGGTGCGAAGCCCCCGGTGCGGGGCGCGGTGAAGAGCCCCGGCGCCCTGCCGCGCCCGACCCGCCCTGCCCTCGCCCCGCCCCCCGGCCACCGGCCTCCGGGCGCCCTCCCACCCATCCCCAGCAC
>NZ_JAGPXJ010000052.1:0-51791 GCF_018070605.1 Streptomyces sp. B15 | reverse complement strand
ACGGAACGCAGCCCGCACAGCGGACTCGACCCCGAGGCCTCAGGGCCGGTCGATGTGGACGTTCGTCGACTTCACCCGGGCGGCGGCCTGCATCCCGACCTCCAGCCCCAGCTCCTCGACGGCTTCCCGGGTCAACAGGGAGACCAGCCGGTGCGGGCCCGCCTGGATCTCGACCTGAGCCGCCACATCGCCGAGCTTGACGGCGGTGACGATGCCGGGAAACGCGTTGCGCGCCGAGGTGTAGGGGGTCTCCTCGTCCTCGCCGGTGTGCTGGCCGAGCTGGACGGAGAAGGCGGCCAGGTCGCGTCCCTCGATCAGCCGTCGCCCGCTCTCGTCACGGTGGGTGGCGACTCGGCCGGCGTCAGCCCACCGCCGAGCCGTGTCCGGGCTGACGCCGAGCAGCCGTGCGGCCTGCCCGATGGTGTATGACTGCATGTGCGTCAACGTATGGGGTCTGGGCTCGCATCTGCAATCTTTGGCTCTCCTTTCTATAGCATCTGCCAGGTTCGCCTGGAGGAAGCACCAATCCCTCTTCTGCGCCGAGCGGGGCTCGACGCGGCGCTGCACTATTGGAGTGCCGGGGGCCCGGCCTAGACTCGGCCCACAACGCCTGGGCGCAGCGTCGAGTGGAGAGGGCACCAACGTGAGCGAGCGCAGCGACCCTCCAGGGGAGACGCCCCCGGTCGCCCACGTCGCGCACAACGCCAGGGTGTGGAACTACTGGCTGGGCGGCAAGGACTACTACGACGTGGACCAGCAGGTCGGCGACCACGTCACCAGCATGTTTCCCGTCATCCGCGAGGTTGCCCGCGCGGACCGCGCCTTCCTCGGCCACTCCGTACGGTTTCTGGCGGGTGAGGCAGGCATCCGGCAGTACCTAGACATCGGCACCGGGCTGCCCACCGTCGAGAACACCCACCAGGTGGCCCAGGCTGTGGCCCCCACCTCACGGATCGTCTACGTCGACAACGATCCCACCGTGCTCGCCCATGCCCGTGCCCTGCTCGCAGGCACCCCGGAGGGGGAAACGGACTACATCGACGCCGATGCCCACCAGCCGCAAGCCATCCTCGACGCCGCTGCGGACACCCTCGACTTCGCCGAACCGGTCGCCGTCATACTGCTGGGCATTCTCAACTTCATCGACAGCACGGACGAGGCTGAAGGCATCGTGAAGACCCTGATGGCGGCCATGCCTTCGGGCAGCTATCTGGTGCTCACGCACCCCACTCTGGAGTTGGGCGGTGCCGGCAACGTCGAGGCGATGCGCTTTTGGAACGAGAACGCCACACCCCCCATCACCGCCCGCACCGGTGCCGAGATCGCCCGGTTCTTCCAGGGGCTGGAGGTGCTGGAGCCCGGCATCGTCTCGTGTGCGCAATGGCGGCCCGGATATGTGGCAGCGGACGAGAAAGCCGTCGCTCAGTTCGGCGCCGTGGCCCGCAAGCCCTGACCCCTTTGCTCTCTTATATGCTCATGCGTCCTCCCCTCGCAGGTACGTCAGCACGGCGACTACGCGGCGGTTGACCTCCGGATTGTCGGCCGGCAGGTCGAGCTTGAGCAGAATCCCCGCGATGTGTTTAGCGACGGCCGCTTCCGTCACCACCAGACGCCGAGCGATAGCCGTGTTGGAGTGCCCCTCCGCCATCAGCGCCAGCACCTCGCGCTCCCGTGGAGTGAGCCGTTCCAAAGGACCACGACGGCGAGCGAGGAGTTGGCTCACCACATCCGGGTCGACAACCGTGACGCCCCGGGCGACACGGGCCACCGCGTCCATGAACTCGCCGACATCGCCCACCCGTTCCTTGAGCAGATATCCCATTCCGGCCCGCTGACCCCCCTGATCCATCAGCTCCTCGGCGAAGGTCTGCTCGACGTATTGGCTCAGCACCAGCACGGCGAGCCCCGGCTGCTCCATCTGCAGAGTGCGCACCGCACGCAAGCCCTCATCGGTGAAGTCCGGCGGCATTCGCACATCCGCCACCACCAGCTCCGGCCGATGCTCCCGTACCGCCGCGAGCAGAGCGTCGCCGTCGCCCACCGCCGCCAACACCTCATGGCCGAAGCGCTGGAGCAACTGGACCATCCCCTCACGCAGCAACACCGCATCCTCAGCTATTACGAGGCGGAGAGGACGCTCGGTCTGCATGGGATCTCCGCTCTCACCCGGGTGGGCCCACCCATCGGACTGGACAGGAACATTCTGCCGTCGGCTGCCGCGACCCGGTCGGCCAAGCCTGTAAGGCCCGAGCCCGCCTCCGTATCCGCACCGCCCACTCCGTCGTCCATCACTTCCACATCCAGCACCCCCTTCTTGACCCGTACTCTCACCCGGCAGTGCGCCGCCCCACTGTGCTTCGCCACGTTGGCCAACGCCTCGGACGTCACGAAGAACGCGGTGGTCTCCGCAGTTGCCGGCAGCCGGCCCGGCAGCTCGATGTCCACATCGACAGGTATGGGCGAGCGACCCGCTATGTCCCGCACCGCCGCGTGCAGTCCCCGCTCGCTGAGCACCTGCGGATGCACATTGCGGATCAGCTCCCGCAACTCGGCCAGAGCCTCCTTGGCCAGCGCATGCGCTTCACCGATCTCTTTGGCCGCGACACTCCCCGCAGGCACGTCCAACGCGGCCAGCCCCAACCGAACGTTGAGCGCCACCAGCCGCTGCTGGGCCCCGTCGTGCAGATCGCGTTCGATGCGGCGCCGCTCGGTCTCGAAGGCGTCCACCAGCCGGGCCCGGGAGCGGACGACTTCCCGCAGTTCGCTCTCCTCGGGAGCCAGCACCGAACGCGTGACCGCGCCACGGACTCCCGCCCATGCGCCTATTGGGTAGGTCGCGACGATCAACAGCATCGCACCGGCTATCGGACCTGCGACCTTCTCCCAACTCGTCGCGGTCGGCTGGAACGGAGAGAGCAGCAGCACGCCGGGTATGCCGAGCGAAACCAGCGCTACCGCCAGGTCGGCCCACGCCACGGCCAACACGGAGACGGCACCGTACCCATAGGTTCTCCGGTCCCTGGGCGGGAGCGGGGCCTCGGGCTCCACCAAGCCGAGACGCCACCGTTCCAGCGGTCCGGCAAGCGCGGCACCGAACGCTATGGCCAGCACCGAGCAGAGCACTCCCGCCGTTCTTCCGAACGGCGCGGCCAGGACGGCCGCGACGGTCAGATACACCGCGGCCGCCAGTCCGCCGCCGGACAGCAGATAGGCCAGCGAGCGCCATGGCCAGGCGGTGAGTGGAAACCGTAGCGGCGCACGGCCGAGAGCTTCCAGAACGGTTCGTGAGATCACCGAACGACCGTAGCCGGGCGGCGCGGGCCAGGGCAGTAGTGCCAGGTGTAGTCCTGATACTCGCCCAGGCACTGCTGTGTTCGGGGCATCCCGCGGCGTTCCCTTGAGCCATGACCACAGAACAGACCACGCCGCAGGCCAACGAGCCGGCGGCCGAGCATCTTGCCGAACGCCCCGGCCCGCCGACACCCGCAGAGCCGACACCCGTGGAACTGCGCGGGGTGGAGAAGCGGTACGGAGAAGGGGAACGAGCCGTCACCGCGCTGCGGGGCGTCTCCCTCCGATTCGGGCGCGGCACGATGACCGCCGTCATGGGCCCGTCCGGCTCCGGCAAGTCCACGTTGTTGCACTGCGCAGCAGGTATGGAGCGGCCGACCAGGGGAAGCGTGCTGGTCGACGGCGTGGCGCTGGGAGACTTGAGCGAGGACGCTTTGACGGTGCTGCGCCGCGAGCGCATCGGTTTCGTCTTCCAGTCCTTCAACCTCGTCTCGGCGCTGACGGCCGCCCAGAACGTCGAGTTGCCGCTGCGGCTCGCCGGGCGGCGCGCCCGGCCGGGAGAAGTGGTGGCGGCTCTGGAGCGGTTCGGACTCGGCGAGCGCGCCGGACACCGGCCCAGCGAGCTGTCCGGAGGCCAACAGCAGCGAGTGGCTCTGGCCCGCGCCGTCATCACCCGCCCAGCGGTGCTTTTCGCCGACGAACCGACAGGCGCGCTCGACACCCATACCTCACACGGGGTCCTTCGGCTGCTACGCGAGCTGGTGGACACGCATGAGCAGACGATCGTCATGGTCACCCACGATCCCGCAGCCGCCGCCTACGCGCACCGGGTAGTGCTTCTCGCCGACGGCTTGCCCGTCAGCGAACTTCCCGGCAGTGACGGTGCGGAGGCGATCGCGGCCCGGATGGCCGCGTTGGAGAAGTCGACGGTCGGGACCGCTGGGCCGTATCCGGTTTCCGGGCCGGCGGTCGAAGGGCGAGGGGCGGTGCGGCCGTGATCAGCTTGGCGACCGTACGGGAGCGCTGGTCGGCGTTCCTGGGATCGTTCGTGGCCGTGGCGCTCGGCGTCACGGTCGTGACGATGAGCGCCTTGATGTTGCTGTCCGGGGGCACCGGGGTGCCCGAACGGCTGGCCGGTGCCCCCGTGTTGGTGCGGGCGCCGACAGGGGAGCAGACGGGAGGCCAGTTCGCTGAGCCGCGCCCCTGGGAGCCGGGCCACGCTGCGCAACTGCGAAGGCAGTTGGCCGACCTCCCCGGGGTGCGGGCCGCCGTCGCCGATCGTTCCTTCTACGCCCAACTGCCGGGTATCGAGCAGAAGAAGGGGGAGCGGCAGGGCCATGGCTGGTCCTCGGCCGCCCTGGCCTCCTACGGCCTCCACGACGGGCGACCTCCCACGCAACGCGACGACATCGCTCTCGCCCGGTCCTACGGACACCAGCCCGGAGAACAGGTGACGGTCCTCACTGCTGACGGCCCTCACCGCTTCACCGTGTCCGGCACGCTGGACGGGCCCGGCTACTACGTCACCGACGCTCGTGCGGAGGCCCTCGCCGGAGGGGTCCGGGTCATCGGGCTCGCCCTGGAGAGCGGTACGCCGGTCGCGCAGATCGCAGCTGCCGCCGAGCGAGTGGTGATCCGGGCGGACGGAGGAGGCGAAGTCCTCACCGGAGAGAGCCGCGACGCCCTGGCACCCCAGCAGGACGAGATGACCCGGTGGATCGGTGGACAAGTACTCACCGCCATGGCCGCACTCTCGGCCTTCGTGACCGTTTTCATCGTCTCCTCGACGTTCGCGTTCACCGTGGCGCAGCGACGCCGCGAGTTCGGATTGCTGCGTACCATCGGAGCCACGCCGAAGCAGGTGCGCCGCACAGTTTGTGCCGAGGCGATGACCGTAGGAGTGCTCGGAGCCGCCCTGGGGGCGATCGCGGGGTCGGCTCTCGCCCCCTCGGTGGCCGAGGTCCTGGTGGACGCCGGATTGCAACCGGAGGGCTTCACGGTGCGGTCCCGCTGGTGGGTGCCGTGCGCAGCGGTGGCGCTGGGGGCCGCTGTCGCGCTGGCGGGAGCATGGTCGGCCTCCCGGCGCGCGGCGAAAGTGGCGCCGATGGAGTCGATGCGGGAGGCGGCTGTCGACGAGCAACCCATGACCCGCAGGCGTTGGATGGTCGGGCTGGTGGTGACCGCCCTCGGACTGGGCTGCGCAGTGGGAACAGCATTGGCCGACAGCGACACCATGGTGCTGCTCGGTTTGGGCACGGCAACAGGTCTGACCGCGGGGCTCACCCTGCTCATACCGGCGCTGGTGCGGCCCGTCATCGGAGCGCTCACCCGCCCGCTGGCCCGTCGGCCGGGAGCGACAGCTCTGCTTGTGCGGGAGAACATGCGAACAGCGGTGCGTCGCACCTCGGCCACTGTCGCTCCGGTGCTGGCCACCGTGACGTTCGCCGTGCTCATCACCAGCACGGTGCAGACGACGGAGACCGCGGACACCGACCGGCAAGCGGCTGCCGTGCAGGCGCGCACCGCACTGGCGCCCACAGGCACCCCCGGCCTCAGCGATGCCGCGACGGAGGAAACCGGCCTGACGCGGAACGCGATGCTGTCCACCACCGTGTATGGCGGACGCGGGCAGTCTGCGCTGATGGCGGTGGGGGTCGGTGAGGGCTTCCCTCAGCTCTATGGTCACCCCGCGCCAAGGGCCGGAAGCGTCGTGGTGGCCGAGTCCGTCGCGGCGGCTCACGGATGGCGGTCGGGGCGCAGTGCGGTGGTCACCTTCGAGGACGGCCGCAAGGAGCGGCTGCGGGTGGTGGCGGTGCTGGGCGACGAGGAAGTGCCGTATCAGCTGGTACTTCCACGTGCGGTGGTGCGCGAACACGACCCGTCGGCTCTCGCGGATGTCGCTTACCGCACTGGTGAGGACGCGTTGCCGCAGCTCGGCAGTGTGCTGAGGGCGCACGAGGTCTCGGTGGGGAGCTACGCCTCGTCGGCCGAAGCCGAAGAGGACCGCCTGGTGTGGATCTTCACACTGATGCTGGTGGCCATGACGGCGGGATACACCGCCATAGCCGTCGCCTCTACTTTGCTGACGGCCACCGCTGACCGAGCGAGGGATCTGCGGATCCTACGGCTCTCGGGGGCCACCTGCGGACAGGCGCTGCGGGCGGTCGCGGGGGAAACCGTCTGTGCTGTCGCGTTGGGGGCCGTGCTGGGGATGGCTGTGGTCATACCCGCGCTGATGGGGATGGTCCATGGGCTACGCGAGAGCCTGGGCGTTCCGGTGGAGGCGGTGATCGCCTGGCCCTGGGTGACAGGTGCCGTGGGCGGCTGCCTGGTACTGGGCCTGGTGGCGAGCGTCGTCCCCGCGTACGGGCTGCTGAGAGGGCCGGCCGGTAGACCGGACGCGCGCGCCTGACAGCTCTTGGAGCCGCCGCCCGTCCCGCCAGCTCTCTCCCCCCCGGGGGCGCGCCCCTGAAGCCTTCCCTCTCGGAGGGCTCCCGGGCCTCGCCGGGATGGGGCTCCAATGGCGGGACTCTGCGGGTGGCCGGCGGCTTCCTGGGGCGGGTGCCTTGCGAGGTGAGGGACCAACAGAAGAGAGGTGAGGGGTGATGGGTCAACGGGGAAGGGCGGGTGACGTCGCCGCGGACCGGGGGTCGGGGGCAGAGCGCGGCGGGTGGACCGGTCTGGAGGACGGGCGAGACCGACCGGCGGCCGCCGCGCACCGGCTGCCCGCCTGCTGCCTGCCGCCCGGCGCGTGCCTGCTGCCTGGGGCAGTCGCCCGGGGCCTGCCTGCCACCCGACGCCTGCCCGCGCCCGGCCGCTACCCGGCTCGCCCGGCGCCTGGCCCGCCACCCGGTGCTCGCCCGGCGCCCGGGCCGGCGCGCGGGGCACGGCGGGTGGCGGCGGTACGGGTACAGGTCCGGCATCGTCGCAGGACAGTGGGTGGTTCTGGGCAGGTTAGGTTGGATGGGTGAGTGAGATGAGAGGGCGGGGGAGTGTGGAACGGTTGCGGGCCGACTGCGCGAACTGCGCGGGGCTGTGCTGTGTGGCGCTGCCGTTCACGGCGTCGGCCGACTTCGCCGTCGACAAGCCTGCCGGGAAGCGATGCGGAAACCTGACCACCGACAACCGGTGCTCGATTCATGCGCGGCTGCGGGAGAGCGGCTTCACCGGCTGCGCGGTCTTCGACTGCTTCGGCGCCGGGCAGCGGGTGACCGGCCGGGACGGGCTGACGCCGGGACCGGAGATGTTCGCCGTCTTCCGGGTGACGAGGCAGCTGCACGAGTTGCTGTGGCTGCTGACGGAGGCCGAAGCCGTCGGGCACGGCGAGGAGGCCCCCTCGCTGATCGCGGAGATCGATGCGCTCGTCGAAGCGGACGCGGAGGTGCTGCGCGATGTGGATGTGGACGCGTGGCGGGCGCGGGTGGGGGTGGTGTTGGAGCAGGTCAGTCAGCAGGTGCGGGACGGTCTGGGTGGACGGGATCTGCGGCGGGCCGACCTGATGGGAGCTCGGCTGCGGGGCGAGCGGCTGCGCGGGGCCACCCTGCGGGGGGCGCTGCTGATCGCTGCGGACCTGCGCGGGGCCGATCTGCGGCGGGCCGATCTCCTCGGCGCCGACCTGCGTGACGCAGATCTGCGGGGCGCCGATCTGTCGGACTCGCTCTTTGTGACCCAGGCGCAAGTGAATGCCGCGCGCGGTGACGCCGCCACCGCTGTCCCCGACACGCTGACCCGCCCCGCTCACTGGCTGCCCGGCCCTCCACCCGGGCAGCATGAGGCCTCGCAGCAGGCGCGGGGTATGCCGCGTGGGAAGGCCACCCCGGTCGGCGGTGGCACTGGCGTCGGCGGGAGGAGCGGCAATGGGCAGCGCACCGGGCGTGGAGGACGCGGCAAGCGGAACGGAGGGACGGGTCCCCGTAACGGCACCGGTCGGTCCGGTCGCCGCACCGAGTGAGACCGCGTCGTCGGGGGGTGGGAGCGCACCGGGCGGGGCGGCTGCGAAAGAGCACGAGCACGCAAAGGAGGAGCGCGACGGTGGGACGGTAGATGCTCCGGCGGAGAGCACCGGGAGCGGGCGCGCTGTGGGTATCGGCGGTGCTCCACGGAGGGGCGGTGCCGCCCCCGGTGAAAGTGCTCCGGGTGAGACGGGCCGGAGCAGGCCGGGTGGCCGTCGGCGGAGGGATCGGCACGGGCTGAAGATGAGTGGGCTCGGCGGTGGAGAGGGGGGTGAGGAGGCTGCGGCGTGGTACGAGAGTGCGGTCGATTCGCTGCTCTTCTTCCGGGGCGATGTCGCCGAGTCGGTGGGGGCGATGCGCCGGGTGGCGCCGGGGGCGCCGTTGGGGCAGGCGTTCGCCGCGTATCTGGGGCTGCTGGGTACGGAGCGGACCCAGGCGGTCGCGGCGGGCGAGGAGTTCGCACGCTTCCGTGCCGAGGCGGACCACACTGCCTTCACCGAGCGCGAGCGCGCCCATCTGCGTGCGGCGTCCGTCTGGCTCGGCGGGGACATCGAGCGGGCCGGTGCGATGCTGCGCGAGATCAACGTCGGCTGGCCGCGAGACACGTTGGCGCTGGTGGTCGGGCACCAGATCGACTTCTTCACGGGGAACGCCGACTCGCTGCGCGATCGGATCGCCGGGGCGTTGACGGCCTGGGACGAGGAGGATCCGCACTACGGGCCGCTGCTGGGCATGTTCGGTTTCGGCCTGGAGGAGTCGGGCGAATACTCCAGGGCCGGGCAGGTGGCGATGTCCGCCGTGGAGCGGCAGCCCCGCGACGTGTGGGGCATCCACGCCGTTGTGCACGCCTTCGAGATGCAGGGCCGCTTCGCGGACGGTATCCGCTATCTCGACGCGCGACGGAGGGACTGGGGCGCCAACAACATGATGGCGGTGCACAACTGGTGGCACTACGCCCTCTATGCGCTGGAGTCGGGCGATACGGACCGGGTGCTGGAGATCTACGACGCCACGCTGGACCCCGCGTCCTCCTCGGGGCTGGCGCTCGAACTGCTGGACGCGGCAGCGCTGCTGTGGCGGTTCTATGTGGACGCCGAAACGGCAGAGGACGCTCAGCAGTTGGTCGGCGACCGCTGGGGCGCGCTCGCCGATGCCTGGGCGGCGCGTGACGACGGTCCGCACTACGCCTTCAACGACACCCACGCCGTCATGGCCTACCTCGGTGCCGGGCGGGTGCGGGAGGCGGAGGAACTGGTGGCCGACCGTACGGAGTGGGCGGCGCGTCCACATCCCGGCGTCACCAATCACACGATGACGGCCGAGGTCGGGCTGCCGGTGTGCCGGGCACTGATCGCCTTCGCCCGGGGACGCTACACGGAGGCCGTCGACCTGCTGCTGCCGCTGCGCGGGCGGTTGCAGACGTTCGGTGGCAGCCATGCGCAGCGGGACGCGGTGCAGCGCACATTGGTCGAGGCGGCGCTGCGCGGACAACGGTGGGAGCTGGCCCGCACCTTGCTGAGTGAGCGTCTCAACCTGCGTCCCACCAGCCCCTACAACTGGCTCGGGCAGGCCCGTCTCGCCGACCAGCTGGGGCAGGCGGCCCTCGCCGCCACCGCCCGTGAGAGGGCAGCCGCCCTGGCGGCCCCCGGCAAGAGCGCGCTCGCCGGCGCCGGCGTCGCTCAGCCCAGGGGGCCGGTACGGGCGTAGCTGCCCGGGGCGATGCCCAGTACGCGCTTGAAGTGCCGGGTGAGGTGGGACTGGTCGTAGAAGCCGGCCGCGGTTGCCACCTCGCCCGGTGGCTGCCCGTCGAGCAGCAGACGGCGGGCCAGGTCGACGCGTCGGGACGTCACGTACTGGTGGGGCGGGATGCCGAACGCGGCGCTGAAGGCACGGACGAGGTGCGCGGGGTGGGCGTGGAGCAGCCGCGCGGCCTCTTCCAGGGTGGTGCCTTCGCGGAAGCGCTCGTCGAGGAGGTCGCGCAGATTGTGGGCGACACCGCGGTCCGGCCCGGCACTGTCGATGATCGCTCGGGGGCGCAAGTGCTCGCGCAGGCGCTGGCTGATGAGGGCAAGACGACTCTCGGCCTCCAGTTCGTCTCCCCGGTCGGCGAGGGAGGTGTGCAGCTGTCCGACGCGTCTGCGCAGCAGAGGATCCGTGAGGTCCGGGCCGTCGACCGCCGGCCCGATGAGGCCGGCGTCCAGCTGCGTCATATCGAGGTAGAGCACACGCTTGCGAAAGCCGCGAGCGGTGACCGGAGAGCCGTTGTGCGGGATCTGTGGCGGCAGCAGACTGACGGTGTCGTTCGGGGTGCCGCGCTCATGGCGGTCCAGGTCGTAGCGGACCGCGCCGTCGTCGACGATCAGCAGGGTCCAGGCGTCGTGGACGTGCATGGGGTACGTGTGCTCGGTGTAGTGGGCATGGAAGACCTCCCTGACGCCCGGGACCGACGGGCGCCAGGCAGAGATCTCCTGCTGGTACGCCATGCAAAGAACGTACAAGACGGCGCAGGCTCGCAACCTGCAATCTCAGAGCATGAGAAAGATGGATGAAGCCGGGGTCGCGACCGGTGCGGCGGTGCGGAACTTTCCCGTTCGTTTCGACACGAAGATCGCTGTACTGCTGCGCGACGATCTGGAGCCCTGGCAGCGGCTGAATGTGACCGCCTTCGTCGTCAGCGGGCTCGGTACGGTGTCGCCCGAGGTGATCGGCGAGCCGTACGAGGACGCCGACGGCACCGCGTATCTGCCGATGTTCCGCCAGCCCGTGCT
Organism: Streptomyces sp. B15; assembly: GCF_018070605.1. Classification (NCBI taxonomy): domain Bacteria; kingdom Bacillati; phylum Actinomycetota; class Actinomycetes; order Kitasatosporales; family Streptomycetaceae; genus Streptomyces; species Streptomyces sp. B15. The sequence goes on along the minus strand of NZ_JAGPXJ010000052.1, from coordinate 40,780 downwards.
GGTTTTCCAGGGGACGAAGGAGACGCTGACCACGGCGCACCGTCGTGCGCTGTCCCGCTCGCTGCCGAGGGCCGTGTTCACCTCGGACCTGTTCAGCACGGGCAACGACCGGGACAACCGGGCGGCCGTACGGGCGGTGGGCACCGACCAGCTCGACCTGGTGGGGATGGCGGTCCATGGGCCGCGCAACGCGGTGGACAAGGTTCTCAAAGGTGCGCGGATGCACCCCTGAGCTGCCGGTGCTCAGCAGCTTGCCCGTGCCCCCCTTCGCCCATGCCCTCTTCGCCCATGCCCCCACCTTCGCCCATGCCCCCCTCACCCGTGCTTCCCCTTCGCCCGTGGGGCCTCGCCCGTGTGCCCTTCGCTCGTGCCCCCTTCGGGTGAGGTGCAGCGTCGGTGCCGGGCACGCGAGGTTCGCCGGGCAGGCCCGAGTGCACCGGCGCACAACTGCCGGTCATATGAAGAATATGGCTCGGTTGTTGGTTGATCGGGAGGGCGGGCAAGTCCCCTTCATGACGTGATTGCGGGCAGCGTAATCACCGGCGAAGGGGGCGAGAATTGCCCGATGCTTGGTATTTGCTGCGTCCGCCGTATGCCCGGTCCGCCGTAGCGGAACGGCTCCGTGAGATGCGGTTGCGTGGCCGGGCGGCGCTGTCGGTGGGCTTTGCCGCCGGGCTGGCCGCCGCCCGGGATGCGGGCGCCGAGGCGCCTTGGGCGCAGGTCAATCTGGCTGTGGAACCGGAAGAGCGGGTGCGTACGGAGTTCTGCGCGGAACTGGGTGTCGTCGCACGGGAATTCCTCGGCGCCGAACGGGCGCGCAATTTCTTCTTCATGCACAAGGACCCCGGAATCCGGGTGCGTTTTCAGGCCCCCGAGCCGGACGGTGACGGCGCCACGCAGTTGCGTGCCTCGCTGCTGCGCCGGTTCGCCCGGTGCGAGGGGGCGCGGACGCGGCCGGTGTGCGTGGTCTACGAGCCCGAGCACTATCTCTTCGGCGGCCCGGCGTCGATGGCGTACGTGCACGACCTCTTCACCCTCGATTCCTTCGCCTGGCTGGACCACCATGTCCGGCATCCCGGCCGTGCGGGCCAGTTGGCGGCCTGGCGGCACTCGCTCCTGCTCCTGCGGGAGCTCTTCACCGGGCTGGGCATCGTCGGCTGGGAGCACCGCGGGGTGTGGCACACCCTGAGCCGGGAGGCCGGACGCGGACTGGGGGCTGCGGGGGGTACCGATCGTGCTGCTCGCGAGCAGGCCGCAGCCGGCATCGCCGCGTTCTGGCGGGCACCCCGCGAGGAGGCGCTGCTCGCCTTTCCCGAGGAGCGCCGCCCGGCGCTGGTGCGGCACGCCCAGGCGATCCGCCAGGCCGCCGTCCGCTGGCGGAAGGGGTACTTCGAGGGTGGTGAGGCGACGGTCGGACCGCGCACGGCTGCGGCGTACTTCACCGTCTTCCACTGGAATCGGGGGCGACTGTCCCTGCCCCGCCAGAAGCTGCTGACCCATGCGCTGGTGACCGAGGGGGGTGTCCCGCGTGAGGCCACGCCGTCCGGGCCCTGACACCGCCACCCCGTGCGGGGGCGGCCCGCCGCCGCCCCGCGCACCGTCGGAAGGTCTCGGCTCCCCCGCCCTTCTCGGCTCTCCGGGCCCCTGCGGCGTGGGGATACCGCTCGGGTCGGCGGCCCTGCTGCGGCTCGCAGGGGTGCCGGTCGACGCCTGGTGCGGAGCGGGGAGTCCTGAAGTGTTCGGCCGGGCCGACGAACTGGCCGAGCGGCAGGCGCGGACTGCTTCGCGGGCCCGAGCGTTGAGCGTGCGGCTCGGGAACGAGATCGTGCCCGACGACCGGCTGACGACGGCCGGCCGACGTGCGGTGCTGGCGCTGCGTCGCCGCCTGCACGCGGGTGACCTCCTGGACGTGGCTCCCGCAACCGCCGCAACCGCCGCAACCGGAGCAACAGGAGTAACCGGAGCAACCATTCCGGAAACCGCGGAAACTGCCCCGGAATCAGCATCGGACGCCCCGAAAGCCCGGGAAACCGCATCGGAAGCCCCGCAGGCCCCGGACACCCCGCAGGCCCGGGACACCCCGCAGGCCCCGGACGCCCCGGAGACCGCCGCCGGGGCCGTCGCTGTGCTCGATCCGCACCTCGCACGGGAGCTGCGGGAGCTCGGCGACGACGCCGGGGTGCTCCGGGCCTCGTTCGGCGCGTTCGAACGCGCGGTCGCCGCCGAGCGGGAGCGGGTGAGCCTGGCGCTGCTGGAGCTGGCGCGTACCGATCCCGCGCTGCGCGGTCTCGTCGAGGACGCCGCGCCACGTGCCGTGGCGGACCTGGAGCGGCGTGCTGCGGCGGGCGTGTCCTGGCAGGACAAGCGGCAGCGCAAGGGCGTCGGCTATCTGTGGCGCGCGCTGGGGCGGACCGTGGCGAAGACCACTCCGCGCGGCTGGGCCGGTCAACTGGCGGCTCTTCCCGTGTGCGCCGTGGCCGACGACGGGCCACTGCTGCCGCAGCCACGACCGGTCGGGGGTGATGTCGCCGCGCGGCGGACGGAGAATGTGCATCTGTTGTGGTCCCGGCTGCGCGAGCTGGATCTGTCCGCCGTCGGCCCGCAGACGCTGCTGGCGCCCGCTCCGCTGTACCACGCCACGGGCGTACCCGGTACGGGCGGACTGCACTTCTGCGTCGTCGATCCACGGCCGGAAGGCGGCGGGCGGCTGCGGCGCCTCACGCTGCGCCGCACTCCGGTGCTGGAAGCCGTCCTGGAACTCCTCGGTTCGACGCCCCGCACCGTGGGTGCGCTGGAGGCGGGCCTGGGGCCGCCGTCGTCCCGTCCGGTGCTGCGCGCTTTCCTCTCGCATCTGCACTGTCTGGGGGTTCTGCAGATCTGCGCCGTGCCCGAGGTCCGCCGCCTCTCCTGGACACCGCCACCGGCTACGGGCGAGCACCTGCCACTCGGCAGCCCCGGCGAGGGCACTGGCGCTGCGGCGCGTGGCGCGCGGGGCTCGTTCCTCGATTCCTACCGCACGCTCGGGCCGTCGGCGGCGCCCGGCGCCCGGGGGAAGGCGACGCGCCCGCTGGTCGGCGGCCAGGGGGTGGCCGCCGTGGCCGAGGGGCTGGCGTTGGCGCGGCGGGTCGCGGCCCTGTGCGCGGCGGACGGGGGTCAGGAAGGCAGCGGGTGGGAGGAACTGGCGGAGGCGGCCTCGCTCGGTGCCGAACCCGTCTCCGTCGTACGGCTGCTGGACGCGCACCATCACGAGTACGACGCGGCAGCGGCGAAACCTGTGCCGCGGGCCCGCTACGAGGGGTGGCGGCCGGTGCGTACGCCCGGTTCCGGGTACGCCCGGCTGGTGGCGCACATCGGTGCGCGGCTGGACGCGGAGTGCGTCGACCTGGACGCCACACTGCTGGACGGGCTGGGAACGCCCCGGGTGTCGCCGCTGCTGGAGGCCTGGCCCGTCGATTGCCTGCTGCGGCCGACGGCTCCCGCTCCTGCCGTGTGCGGAGCGTCGGCGGTGCTGGAGTCCGCGTCGCCGGCCGGGGTGCTGGACGCGCGTTTCGCCGAAGCGCTGGGCGAACTGCACGAGCCGTACGGCGGATATCCGAACCCCGTCGCGCACCGGGACTTCCTCGCCGCGTTCGAGCGTCGTACCGGGGTGCGGTTCGTGGAGCTTCTGGTGCCACCGCTGGCCGAGGCGGCGGCCAACGCCGTACGCCGTCCGATCACCACGAGCTGGTGCACAGGCGATCCCAACACGCCGCTCTACTACGGGCGCTCGCGGGAGAGCGTTCCTGGTGCCGCCGACCGGCACAGCAGGCCCACGCCGCTCCCGCCTGTCCGGCATCTGCCTCTCGACAGCGTCACCCTGCGCGTCACGGACACCGCCGAAGGCCGCGCCCTCGTGGCGGAGGCCGACGGCGTGCGAATTCTCCCCGTGCACCATGCCACCCGCCTCCCCGCGCCGCCGTACGACAGGCTGCTGCGGTTGCTGACCGCCACTGGACATCCGGCCACCGTGCGGATGGTGCGGCTGGACGGGCTCGCCGGGGCTTTCCCCGAAGCGGCGCGGGTGCCGCGGCTGACGGTCGGTGGACTGCTCGTCGTGAGCCCCGCGCAGTGGCGGGTGCCGCGCGCGGCGCTGTGGCGGCCGGCGGATCCCGAACCCGTGAAGGTGGCGGCGCTCGCCGGGCTGCGGCGGTCGACCGGGCTGCCCCGGTTCGGATATGCCCGTACGCGTCCGGGCGCCAAGCCGCTGCCTGTGGATCTCGCCGCGTTGCCGGCGCTCCAAGCGCTGGAGCGGTTGTGTCAGGCCGAGCCCGGCACGGATCTGTTGTTCGAGGAGGCGCTGCCCGCGCCGAACACCGCGGAACGGCGGGGCGTGGCAGCCCAGTTGCTGCTCCGGCTGCCGCACGACCGTACAGCCGAAGAACTCGCCGAACGTGCTGCCGCCGTCTGGCGCGGGGCAGCGATCAGCCTCCCCGGCGTACCGCTTGCCTCCGGTGGCGGCACGGAGCCGGGGCGGACGCCACACCCCCGATAAGAGGAAGACAAGAGAGCAAGAAAGGGAGGGCGGACCATGTACCAGCCGGCTCTCACCGAGAACGGAACCCGGACGGTGGCTCTGCGCCTCGCCCTGACCGCGCTCGACCGGTGGACCGACCGTGCCAGACGGGCCGCGGTGCAGCGCCCGCCCGACGTGTCCCCCGAAACCTTCTCCGACCCCTCCCCGGGTACGCCCTCCGACGACCCGCACGGGTCCCCGCCCGAGTACCCCGGTGACCCCGGGATTCCGGTGCTGGCGCGGCTGGTGGCGGCGGCCGGGGACGCCGAGGCGGCGACGGTCGCCGGCCGCGCCGCCGCTGTGTGGGCCCGCAGGGCGGGGCGCGGCCCCGGTCACCGTGGGCTGTACGACGGCGGGCTCGCCGGGACGCTGGTGGGGCTGCGGCAGTGCGCCGTACTGCATCCCGCGCTGCATCCGGTCGCCGACCGGCTGCGGGACCGGCTGTTGGACCGTTCCGTCAGCGGCCGGGTGCGGTACGGGGCCGTCACCTTCCCCGACTACGACCTGATGCTCGGCCCCTCCGGTGTGCTGCTCGCGCTGACCGCGGACCTGCCGGGTGCGGGTGGCGCACGCGGCGCGGTGGCCGACACCCGCAGCACGGCGGACGGAATCGACGACACCAGGCGCGCCCCGAAGGGTTTCGGGAAGGGGCTGGCCCAGGGCTGTACGACGAAGGGAGGCGCATCGGGCGGCGACGGCGGCCCGTACGGACCCGGCCAGGACGGACCCGGCCCGTACGGACCCGGGCCCGGTGGACAGCGACCGGATGGAGGCGGACCGGGTGTCGCGAGTGGGCGCGGCAGCGGAGGCGGTCCCGTCGAGGCCGGGCTGTCCGCGTACGCCGAGCATCTCGCCGCCCTCTGCGACGACCTGCAACTGGCCGGGCTGCGCACCCGCTACCCCGGTCGCCCGCTGCTGGGCTGGGTGGACGGGCGCATCAACACCGGTATGGGGCACGGCGTCGCGGGAGTCACCGCCGCACTCGGCGCGGCCGTACGGCGGCTGGGTCCGCGCCCCGAACTGACCGCCGCGCTCAGTCACACCTGCCACTGGCTGGCCGGTGAGTCCTTCGACGACGCGCGGGACATCCGCACCTGGAACGGCTGCGGATCCGACGGTGCTCCTCGGCTGCCCGGCGCCAACGCGCGCCAAGGCTGGTGCTACGGCACCCCCGGCGTCTCCTGGGCGATGTGGGAGGCGGCGGACGTGCTGGGGGACGGGGTGGCCGCTGCCTGGGCGGCGTCGGCCTTCACCTCGCTGGCCGAGGGCTTCCATGAGGGCTACCACCTCTTCGGTGACCACATCGGCGATCGGCTCGGCCTGTGCCATGGGGCCGGGGGCGTACTGCTGGTCGCCGACGCGCTGCACCGGCACGGCCGGCTGCCCGCCGCCACCGGGCTACGGGCCCGGCTGCTGGCTCACCTGGCCTCGCACGAGGAGGAGTTGGCCACGCTCGCCGATGAGCGGTACGGACTGCTGTCGGGGGGAACCGGCGCGCTTGCCGCCATGCTGACCGCGACGGGGGGCAGTCGGACCTGGCTCCCCTGTCTGGGCCTGCGCTGAGGCTGTCGGCTCTCCGGCTGATCGCCCCCGCAATCCCGCCCCCCGCCGGCCCGCACCAGCGGGCTTCTAGCGAGGCTCCATGGGCGGCACTTGTGCTGGTCGAAGCCGTGGTGGGCCCTACGGCGGTTTCGGGGAGGCCGGGTGGCGACGCTGATCGAGGACTACGCGCTGATCGGGGACATGCAGACGGCCGCGTTGGTCGCCAGGGACGGCTCTGTGGACTGGCTGTGTCTGCCGCGCTTCGACTCGCCGGCCGTCTTCGCGGGTCTCCTGGGCACCGACGACCACGGGTTCTGGCGACTGGCTCCGGCTGCCCGCGGTCCGGGGCGGACGGCGACGGCGCGGCGCCGGTACCGGGGGGACTCGCTCGTTCTGGAGTCCGAGTGGGACACGCCCGAGGGCACCGTACGGGTCATCGACTTCATGCCGCCGCGCAGGCACGCAGCGCCGTGTCTGGTGCGGATCGTGGAGGGTGTGACCGGGCGGGTGCGGATGAGTTCGGCGCTGCGGATGCGGTTCAGCTACGGCCGGGTGGTGCCATGGGTGCGGCGGGAGGGCGGGCGGTGCGCGGGTGGGCTCGCCGACCGCACCGTCGCCGTCGCGGGGCCCGACTCGCTGTGGCTGGACACCGAGGCCGAGACGTACGGCAGCGACCTGACCACGCACGCCGACTTCACCGTCACCGCGGGCCGGCGGGTGACGCTCGCCCTCAGCTGGCAGCCCTCGCACCTGGCCGCGCCGCCGCGGCCCGACGCGCACCGACTGCTGTGCGACACCGAGCGGTTCTGGGCCGACTGGATCGCTCAGTGCAGCTACACCGGGCGCTGGCGGGAGGCCGTCGTCCGTTCCCTGATCACCCTCAAGGCCCTCACCTACGCGCCTACGGGCGGCATCGTCGCCGCGCCCACCACATCGCTGCCCGAGGAGCTCGGCGGGGTACGCAACTGGGACTACCGCTACACCTGGCTGCGGGACGCCGCGATCACACTGGGCGCGCTGCTGCGCACCGGGTACCGGGAGGAGGCCCGGCGCTGGCGCGAGTGGCTGCTGCGGGCGGTGGCCGGAGACGCGCAGAATCTCCAGATCATGTACGGGGTCGCCGGTGAGCGGGAGCTGGCCGAGTCGGAACTGGGCTGGCTGCCCGGGTACGAGGGTTCGCGGCCGGTGCGGATCGGCAACGGGGCCGCCGATCAGCTGCAGCTGGACGTGTACGGGGAAGTCGTGGACGCGCTGTGGCTCGGCCAGACCTCCGGGCTGACGCCCGACGTCCGCGACGACAGCACCCACATCCTCCAGATGAAGCTGATGAACCATCTGGAGTCCAACTGGCAGGAGCCGGACGAGGGCATCTGGGAGGTCCGGGGGCCGCGCCGGCACTTCACCCACTCCAAGGTGATGACGTGGGTGGCCGCCGACCGTACGGTGCGGCGGCTGTCGCGGCCGGGCCTGGACGGCCCGGTCTCCCGGTGGCGCGCCCTGCGGGACGAGGTGCACCGAGAGGTGTGTGCCAAGGGGTACGACGCGGATCGCAACACCTTCACACAGTCCTACGGTTCCCGGGAACTGGACGCGTCACTGTTGCTGATACCGCAGGTGGGTTTTCTGCCGCCGGACGACCCGCGCGTCATCGGCACGGTGGAGGCGGTGCAGCGGGAGCTGTGCGAGGACGGGTTCGTACGGCGCTATCCCGTCGCCGACGAGGTGGGCGGCCTCTCCGGCGGGGACGGCCTCTTCGGCGGCACTCGGCTCCCCACCGGGGACGGGCTGCCGGGTGGGGAGGGTGTCTTCCTCGCCTGCTCCTTCTGGCTGGCGCACGATCTCGCCCTCATCGGGCGCCCCGCGGAGGGCCGTCGGCTGTTCGAGCGTCTGCTGGCCCTCCGCAACGACGTGGGTCTCCTCGCCGAGGAGTGGGACACGGAGCGGCAGCGGCTGGTCGGCAACTTCCCCCAGGCCTTCAGCCATGTCCCGCTGATCGACGCGGCCCTGCGTCTCGGCGGGCAGCCGGTGCTCTAGAGCGGTCCGCGAGTGGGGCCGCTCACGCTGGGGGCCCAGTCGGCTACCCCGGGAGGGCACTGTGTGGCGCAAGGCGTTGGCGGTGGTGTGGAGGGCGCTTTCCACCTACGGACTGCTCTGGGTGGTGCCGCACTTCAATGTGACGGAGGACGATCCGGGGCGGTCCACGGTGAATAAAGGGGAGCTCGAGAGCTTCGAGTCAAGCTCTGGCCATAGATGACGCGTTCGCGGTCGTCTGCAACGGCCCGCCCGTCGGGCGGGTCGCCAACGGGGCTATGGGGGCGATGATGGCTGTGCCCAGGAACTTCATGGAACTCGCACTGCGGAGAATCCACGAGCGGCCCGACGCGACCGCCTACCAGTTCGTCCGGGTGGGCCGCGACGGCCGGCTCGACGCCGACTCCCTCAGCTACGGCGACCTGGGGGCGCGCTCCTTGCGCCTGGCCGCCTGGCTCCAGGAGCGCGGCTGTCACGGACAGCGGGTACTGATCCTGCACACCGACGGGGCGCAGTTCGTCACCAGCTTCCTGGGCTGCCTGTTCGCCGGTGCCGTGGCTGTTCCGGCGCCGCCGCCCAGCGGCGCCCGGCAGAACGTGGAGCGCGTCGCGAACATCATCAAGGACGCCGCCGTCAGCTATGTGATGACGGACTGTGCGAACGCCTCCGCCGTCTCCCAACTGCTGGCCACCATCGGCCACTCCGAGGTCGTCTGCCTGGCGACCGACCGTACGGCGGTCAACGACGGTGAGCCGGAGTGGCACGAGCCGGGGCTCTATCCGGCCGATGTGGCCTACCTTCAGTACACCTCCGGGTCGGTCAGCGAGCCCAAGGGCGTCATGGTGACGCACCACAACATGCTCGCCAACCAGGAGGCGGTCCGGCAGGGAATGCGGACGACGGCGGACTCGGTGGTCGGCGGCTGGCTGCCGTTCCACCACGACATGGGACTGGCGGGTCATCTGCTGCACCCGCTGTGGCTCGGTGGCAGGGGCGTGCTGATGCCACCGATCAGCTTCGTCAAGCGCCCGGTCAGCTGGCTGCGCATGATCGACGCCTACGGCATCACCACGGGCGGCGGCCCCAACCTCGGCTACGACCTGTGCGTGCGCCGCGTCACCGACGAGCAGCTGGCCGGACTCGACCTCTCCCGCTGGACGACGGCCGTCAACGGCGCCGAGCCGGTGCGTGCGGAGACGATGGACGCGTTCGCCGAGCGGTTCGCCCCCGCCGGGTTCCGCCGCTCGGCGTTCTACCCCTGCTACGGGCTGGCCGAAGCCACCCTGCTGGTCTCCGGCGGGACCCCGGGAGCGCCGGCGCTGGAGCGCACCGTCGACGCCGCCGAGCTGGAGCGGCACACCGTGGGGGAGGCGAGGCCGGGCAGACCGAGCCGCACGCTGGTCAGCTCCGGCATCCCGCGCGGCTGCGAGGTGCGGATCGTGGACCCGGAGAGCCATGCGCGACTGCCGCACGGCCGGGTCGGCGAGGTGTGGGTACGCGGGGACAGCGTGGCGCACGGCTACTGGAACCGGCCGCTGGACAACGCGCAGTCCTTCTGCGCCACCATGGCCGACGGCACCGACGGTTTCCTGCGCACCGGGGACCTGGGGGTGCTGGACGGCGGGGAGCTGTTCGTCACCGGACGGCTCAAGGACATCATGATCGTCGCCGGGCGCAATCTGTACCCGCAGGACATCGAGCGAAGCGTGCAGCAGGTGAGCGCGCTGTTCGGCTCCAGCGCGGCGTTCTCGGTGGAGTCGGACCGCGACCATGTGGTCGTCGTCCAGGAGGTGCGCACCAGCCGCAACTACGACACGCAGCTGGCGTCACTGGCGGCGGACGTGCAGCAGTGCGTGGCCCGGGAGTTCGAGGTCGCAGCCGAGAACGTGCTGCTGGTGCGACCCGGCACCGTACGCAGGACCACCAGCGGCAAGCTGCAGCGCCGCGCGATGCGGCAGATGTTCCTGGAAGGCCAGATCCAGCCCTTGCACGAGGTGGTCGCGCCCGAGGTGCGCAAGCTCGTCGAGGCCGGGGCCGACGCGCGCGCCGGCAGCCGCCGTGGCGCTCAGGAGCGAGGATGACGGTGCTGCGCGGACGGCGTGCCCCGCAGCGCGGTCCGGAGGCGGCCGGGGCGCGTGCGGCGTCCGGGCCGGCCGCAGCGCCGACGGCACGCTGGTCGCTTGCCGAACGCCTGGACGCCTGGCTCGGTGATCCCGACGACGACGCGGGTCCGCTCGGCTACGCCACCGCCGCCCGCGAGGACGCCGCCGAGCGGTTCCCCTCGGCCGCCTGCGCCGCGCTCGACGAACTCGGCGTCCAGCACTACTACGTGCCCGCCCAGTACGGCGGCACGCTCACCGGGCTGCCGCAGTTGCTGGAGCTGGTGCGCACCCTCGCCCGGCGGGACCTGACGACCGCTGTGGGGCACGGGAAGACCTTCCTGGGCGCCGTGTGCATCTGGGTCGCCGAACAGGGCGCGGGCGCGGCGCGGCTGGCCGATCTGGTGCGCGCCGGGGAGCCCGTCTCGCTGGGGCTGACCGAACGGGCGCACGGCAGCGACCTGATGGCCGGCGAGGTCGTCGCCGAGCGGGTACCGGACGGCTACCGCATCACCGGCGAGAAGTGGCTCATCAACAACGCCACCCGTGGCCGCCTCGTCTGCCTGCTGGCCCGCACGGCGCCCGAGGGCGGCCCGCGCGGCTTCAGTCTGCTGCTCGTCGACAAGGCGGAGCTGCCGCCCGGTACGTACCGCACCCTGCCCAAGGTGCCCACCTTGGGCATTCGCGGCGCCGACATCAGCGGCATCGCCTTCCAGGGGGCACCGGTGGGCCGCGACCGACTGGTGGGCCGGGAGGGCGAGGGCCCCGAAACCGTGCTGAAGGCGCTGCAGATCACCCGCTCGCTGTGTACGGCCCTCTCCCTGGGCGCCGCCGACCACGGGCTGCGGCTCGCCCACGGGTTCGCCGCCGAACGGGAGCTGTACGGGCGCCGGATGCTGGAGCTGCCGCAGGTGCGGCGGACGCTGTCCGAGTGCTACGCCGATCTGCTGGCAGCCGAGGCGCTCAGCACGGTCGCGGCGCGCAGCATCCACACGCTGCCGGGCGAGCTGAGCGTCACCTCCGCCATCGCCAAGTACCTGGTGCCCACCATGGTGGACCGGACGCTGCTGCGGCTGCGCGGGGTGCTGGGGGCCCGCGCCTTCCTCAGCGACCACCACGCGCACGGACGCTTCCAGAAGCTGGAGCGCGACCACCGCATCGTGGGCATCTTCGACGGCAACACGATGGTGAACCTCTACGCGCTCATCGCCCAGTTCCGCACACTGGCGCGCCGGTTCGCGGCACCGGACGGCGCGGCCGGCTGGGAGACCGACACCTTCTCCCTCACCCGCCCGCTGCCGGATCTGCGGCCCGACCGGCTGACTCTGCTGGCCCGGCACGGCAGCGCGCTGATGGCGTCCCTGCCGGCGAGTGCGGCGGCCCTGGAGCGGGCGGCTGCCGAGGACGTGCGGCTGCTCCCCGCGGCCCGCGCGGCCGACACCCTCACGGTGGCCTGCCGCGAGCTGCACGCGCGGATGGGCGCGGCCCGGCTGCTGCCCGGCGGGGCGCCCGTGGAGAGCTTCGATCTGGCGCGCGGCTACAGCGCCTGCTTCGCCGCGGCCTGTGCGCTGGGGCTGTGGCGGTACAACGCAGCGGGAGGGGCCGTGTCGCCGCTGTGGCTCCATGCGGTGCTGGACCGGCTCTCGAGCGGTCTGGAGGAGGCTGTACCCGGCAGTACCGGGCCGCTGCCGCGGCCCTGGGGGGTGGAGGAGGAGGCGCGGGAGCCGCTGTACGAGCGGCTGCTGGAACGGATGGCCGCACAGTACGCGGCGGGGGAGCTGTTCTCCTTGCTCCCGTGCCGCACAGCGGAGGGACCGCCATGCTGACGCCGACCGAGGGCACCGGGGGCACCGGTGCCGAAGAAGAGCTCCGCATCCAGTACCGGATCGCCGACCTGGAGCGCCGCTTCGGCGACCCGGCCGACCCGGACAACCCGCTGGGCATCACCGCGCTGCTGGCCGCCGACGAGCGCGGCGAACTGCTCGCCGAGGCGGAGGACGTGCTGACCGACTTCCAGCTGAATGCCGAGTTCGTGCCCCGCGAGTGGGGCGGCAGACTGGAGCGGGTCGACACCATGGGCCGGGTGCTGCGCGCCGTCTTCCGCAGGGACGCCAGTCTGGGGCTGGGCTACGGCGCCACCTCCTTCCTCGCCGCCGTCGCGGTATGGGCGGCCGGGACCCGCGAGCAGCGGCGCCGGGTGGCCGAACTGCTGCTGAGCGGCGGCCGGCTGGCCATCGCGTACCACGAGCTGGCGCACGGCAACGACTTCGTACGCAACGAGTTCCGCGCCACCCCCACCGCCGACGGCGGCTTCCGGCTCGACGGTGTCAAACAGGTCATCAACAACGTCGTCCGTGCCGAGGCGCTCGTCCTCTTCAGCCGTACCGACGAGGCGGCGGGCAGCCGCAGCCACTCGGTGCTGCTGGTGGAGAAGGACCGGCTCCCCGCGGGCCGGCTGCGCTATCTGCCGCGCTATGCGACCGTCGGGGTGCGCGGCTGCCAGAACGCGGGCGTCGAGTTCACCGACTGCCCGGTGGCCGGTGACGCACTCGTCGGCGAACTGGGCGACGGTGTGGAACTGGCGCTGCGCTCCTTCCAGATCACCCGCAGCGTCGTACCGTCGATGATCCTGGGCGGGGGCGACACCGCGCTGCGAACCGCCGTGAGCTTCGCGCTGAACCGGCAGCTGTACAACCGCTCGGTGCTGGAGATCCCGCACGCCCGCGCCACACTCGTCGGCGCCTTCATCGATCTGCTGATCTGCGACTGTCTGGCGCTGGCCGCCACCCGTGCCGTGCATCTGCTGCCCGCCGAGACGAGCGTGTACGCGGCGGCCGTCAAGTACCTGCTGCCCAAGCTGCTGACGGAGACCACCTACGACCTGTCCGTCGTACTGGGTGCCAACTTCTATGTGCGCGGCGGCGAGTACGGCGCCTTCCAGAAGCACGTACGGGACCTGCCGATGATCAGCCTCGGGCACGCGGGCACCGCGGCCTGCCAGGCGACGATCATCCCGCAGCTGCCGCGGCTGGCCCGCGCCGCGTGGTTCACGGGCCCGCCCGCCCCCGACGGGCTGTTCCGGATCCGCGACCCGCTGCCGCCGCTGGACCCCGCGCGGCTGGAGCTGGTGGCCACGGCGGACGGACTGGCGTGCTCGCTGGCGGGGGCCGCCGACGAGCTGGCTGACGACAGCCGGACCGGCCCCGGAGCCCGCACCGGCGCATACGGCGAGGCGCTGGTGGCGCTGGCCGGGGAGGTGGAGGCGGAGCTGCGCGGGCTGCAGGAGGAGTGCGCCGCCATGCCCGCCAAGGACCGCACGGTACTGGCCAGCCCGCGCGCCTACGCGGGCGCGGACCGCTACGCGCTGCTGCTGGCGGCGGCGGCCTGCCTGGGCGTGTGGCGCAACCAGGGCACCGGCCAGGACGCGGGCGGGCAGACCGGTCCGCACGCCGCCTCGACGGACTTCCTCGCCTCTCCGGTGTGGCCGACCGTCGCCCTCACCCGGCTCGCCAAACGGCTCGGCCGCCCGCTGCCCAAGCTGCCCGCCGGCTGGGAGGAACACCTGCTGGACGAGGTGCTCACGCGGTACCACGAGGCCCGCAGCTACGACCTGTACGACACCCCGCTCGCCGGCTGAGCGCCAGGACGAGCAAGGCGAGGAGCATGCCATGGTGCCGCAACCGACCGGGGCCCCGGCCCCGGATCCGTCAGGGACCCGCCCACCGGGCAGCCGCACCCAGGCCCGGGCGGCGCTCCCCGAGCAGTTGGGGGAGCGCGAGTTCGCGCGGTGGCTGACCGCCCGGCTGGCGGAGTTCCTGGGCCGGTCCGCCGAGGACATCGACCCCCGCACGCCGTTCGCGGAGTACGGCCTGGATTCCGTCGCCGCGCTGAGCCTCTACGGCGACATCGAGGACGAGTTCGCGCTCTACCTGGAGCCCACGGTCGCCTGGGACCACCCCACCGTCGAGGCGCTGGCCCGCTGCCTCGCCGGCGCGTACGCGCACAGCGGCGGCCGTCCGGGCCCGGCCGGACCTGCGGAGGTGTGACGATGCCGCGCACCGACACCGCAGCCGCCCCGGATCCGATGCCCGGTTCGCGTGCCGTCGCCGTCGTCGGCCTGGACTGCGCCTTTCCCGGGGCACCCGATCCGGCCGCGTACTGGCGGCTGCTGAACGGCACCGAGCACACCGTCGGCGCCCCACCACCGACCCGCTTCCGCGCCGGGGCCACCGGCGCGTTCCTCGCCGACGCCGACGCCTTCGACCCGGGCTTCCTCGGCATCTCCACCGCCGAGGCGGGCGCCATGGATCCGCAGCAGCGGCTGCTGCTGCAGTGCGCCTGGCGGGCCGTCGAGGACTGCGGGGTGCCGCCGTCCGAGCTGGCCGGCAGCCGCACCGGAACCTACGTCGGCGCGATGTCCGACGACTGGGCGCGGCTCTCGCTGGCCGACCCGGCCGGCATCACCCCGCGCACCGGCACCGGCAGCGGGCGCTCCATGCTCGCCAACCGGCTCGCCTACCAGCTCGATCTGCGCGGCCCCAGCCTCACCGTGGACACCGCCTGCTCCTCCTCGCTGGTGGCCGTGCACCTGGCCTGCAACGCGCTGCTGACCGACGAGTGCGACCTGGCGCTGGCCTGCGGCGTCAACATCGTCATCGGTACGGCGCTCGACCGGATCTACCAGCAGGCCGGGCTCGCGGCGGCCGACGGGCGGTGCAAGCCGTTCGCCGCCGAGGCCGACGGGATCGGGCGCGGCGAGGGTGTGGGCGTGGTGGCGCTGCGCATGCTGGACGAGGCGGTGCGGCACGGCGACCCGGTGTACGCCGTCATCCACGGCAGCGCCGTCAACCAGGACGGGCGCAGCAACGGCATCATGGCGCCGCACCGTGCCGCGCAGCGGGAGGTGGTCACCGCCGCCCGGGTGCGCGCGGGTGCCGAACCCGAGCAGATCCGCTATGTGGAGGCCCACGGCACCGGCACCGCGCTCGGCGATCTCATCGAGGTCCTGGCCCTCGACGACGCGCTGGGCGCGCGGCAGGGCCCGCGACAGGCGCCGCTCGCGCTCGGCTCCGTCAAGGCCGCCGTCGGCCACACGGAGGGCGCCGCCGGTATGGCGGGGCTGGTGAAGATGGTGCTGGCGATGCACCACGGCACCGTGCCGCCCGGGCCGCCGCCGGGTGCCGAGAACGGCCAACTCGGGCTGGCCAAGCGGCGGATGGAGCTGCTGACCGAGCCGCTTCAGTTGGCCGCCGAGGGCCCGGGGTGCCGGGTCGGTGTCTCCAGCTTCGGAATGGGCGGCACCAACGCACACCTGGTGCTGGGCCCGGCACCGCGCTCCTGCCCCGCAGCCGGGCAGAAGGCCGCGCCCGGTGTGTTCACCCTCTCCGCCGACACCTCCGAGGCGCTGCGCGACAACCTCCGTGCGCAGGTGGCGGCGGCCGACGCCACGCCCGAGCGGGACCTGGCGGCGCTGTGCCGTACGAGCAACCGGGTGCGCTCCGCGCAGCCGTGCCGCTTCGCGACGGTGACCGGCACCCCGCGGGAGCTGGCCGAGGCGCTGCACACGGCGGCCGACACGATGCCGGAACCGGTCGCGGCCACCGAGGAGCCCTCGGTGGCCTTCGCGTTCACCGGGCAGGGCGCCCAGTACCCGGGAATGACGGCAGCGCTGTATACGGGCTCGCCGCTGTACCGCGGCTTCCTCCAGGACGCGTCCGCCGCGCTGCGCCCCTGGACCGGGGAGCCGGTGCACGAGCTGATCCTCGACGGCAGCGCGCGAGTGCACCGCACGGGTGTCACCCAGCCCGCGCTCTTCGCCATCGAGTACGCGCTGGCCAGGACCCTGACGGAGCTGGGGCTGCGGCCCTGCGCGGTGATCGGGCACAGCATCGGCGAGTTCGCCGCCGCGGTGATCGCCGGGGGACTGGAACTGGCCGAGGCCGCCCGGCTGGTGGCGAAGCGGGGCGCGCTGATGGAGGCGCTGCCCGAGGGAGGCGGCATGCTCGCCACCCGGGCCCGCGCCCGGGAGGTGCGGACGCTGGTGGCCGACGAGCCGCTGTGCGCGGTCGCCGCCGTCAACGCCCCCGGCGCCACCGTGCTCTCCGGCGATCTGGCGGGGCTGGCACGGCTCCGGGAACAGCTGGAGCGCGGCGGCTTCCGCTGCACCCCGCTGACGGTCTCGCACGCCTTCCACTCCCCGCTGATGGAGCCGATGCTGGAGGCCTTCGCCGAGGCGGCCGACGGCGTGCGCGGGGCGCCGCCACGTATCCCGTTCCACTCCACGGTGCACGGCGGGCCGCTGCCCGAACAGGCCGCGCCGGACGCCGCGTACTGGACCGGACAGATACCGGCGACCGTGCTGTTCGAGGAGGCCGTCGGCTCGCTGTGCGCCGAACCGCCCACCCACATCGTGGAGATCGGCCCCAAGCCGGTGCTGACCGGACTGCTGCGCCGGATCACCGCGGCACGCGGCATCCCCGCACTGGCCCCGTGCCGCGACGCCGACTCGGGCCCGCGGCAGCTCGCCGAGGTGGTGGCCCGCCTGTACCAGGACGGGCTCGATCCGGAGTGGGAGCGGCTCTACGCCGACACCGACCGGCGGACCGTACGTATGCCTCCGCACGTCTTCGCCACCCGCTGGCGCTCCTGGCGACAGCCGCCCTCGGCGCCGTACGAGACCCCGGCCACCACCACCGGCAACGGGAACGGCAACGGGAACGGGCACGGGAACGGGAACGGGCACGGCGCGGCCCACGCCGACGGCCCCCGGACCGCCCACGGCAACGGCAACGGCAACGGCAACGGAACCGGCAACGGCCACGGGGGTGCCGGTGAGCGCCGTACACTCCCGCCGCCGGCCGAATCGCCCGCCGCCCCGCCGGACCACACCGCGCACGTCCACGCGGGCGTCCGCGCCGTGGTGGCCGAGATCATCGACAGCACGCCGGGCGAACTCGACGAGGAGCTGCGCTTCTACGACGACCTGGGCTTCGACTCCGTGATGCTGATGGAGCTCAAACACCGGCTGGAGGAACGTTTCCCCGAGCTGGGTGAGCTCTCGCTGCCCGAGATGCTCTCCAGCCTGGTGAGCATCGGCTCCCTCGCCGCCTACGTGTGCGGCCTGCTGACACCGGCGGCCGTGTGATGGCCCGCGCGGCGGGCGCGCCGCCCGTGCACGTGCTGGGCACGGGGACCGCGTTGCCCGGCGAGCCGGTCGGCAACGACCGGCTCGCCCACCGCCTCGGCCTCCCCTCCGCGTGGGTGGAGACGTTCATCGGCACCAGGACCCGGCACTTCGCCGTCGATCTGGACAGCGGCCGGGTGCGCTGGACGCTGGAGGACCTGTGCACCGATGCGGCGGACCGGGCGCTGGCCGACGCCGGAGTCGAACCCTCCGAGGTCGCCTTCATCGTGCTGGCGACCGCCACCCCGGACGCGCTGATGCCGACCACCGCCGCACTGCTGGCCGACCGGCTCGGCATCGAGGACGCCGCCGCCTACCAGCTCCAGTCCGGCTGCAGCGGTGCCGTACAGGCGTTCGCGGTGGCTCGCGCCCTGCTGGCCGTCAGCCCGTCCGGGCTGGGCCTGGTGGTCGGTGGCGACGTGTGCAGCAAACATCTGGACCTCGGCGAGGACTTCCATGAGCTGCCGCCCGGCGCCCTCGTCAACTATGTGCTGTTCGGCGACGGCGCGGGCGCGGCCGTCGTCAGCGGCGCGCCCCGCGACGGGACCCGGGCCGTCCTCACCCACCTGGAGCACCGGGCGGCCGGGTTCGGGGTGCCGCCGGGGCAGCGCGTCGAGTGGTTCGGCGCAGCCGATCTGCGCTCCGGCGACGGCCGGCGCCCGGCGGTGACCGAGGACTACAAGGCCGTCGAACACCGGGTCCCGGTGCTGGCCCGCCAGCTGCTCGACGCACTGCTCACCGCCGCGGGCTGGCGGCCCGAGACGGTCGACTACCTGCTGCCCCCGCAGCTCAGCGGCCGGATGACCGAGCGGATCACGAGCGAGCTGGGCCAGGGATTCGAGTGGGAGCAGGTCTCCTGTGTCGCGGAGACCGGCAACAACGGCAACGCGCTGGTCTTCTTCCAGCTCGACCGCCTGCTGCCGCGCCTCGCCCCTACCCAGCGGGCCCTGGCCCTGGCCGTCGAGTCCAGCAAGTGGATCCGGGCCGGCTTCACCGTCGAGGCACCGCAGGAGGCACCTGATGCGTGACCGGGACGTCGCGCCGGAACGGCCCCTCGACCGGGAGCCGGCTCCGTCGCTGCGCACGCTGCACGCCCGGGGCCGGCTCGCCGCCGCCTACCCGGCCGTGCGGGAGCTGCTGGCCGGTGCGGACGCGGATGAACTCGACTTCGCGGGCCGTGTCCTGGCACCGCTCGACCCGGAGGAGGTGCTGCGCCACCACCCGGACACCCCCAC
Organism: Streptomyces sp. B15; assembly: GCF_018070605.1. Classification (NCBI taxonomy): domain Bacteria; kingdom Bacillati; phylum Actinomycetota; class Actinomycetes; order Kitasatosporales; family Streptomycetaceae; genus Streptomyces; species Streptomyces sp. B15. The sequence continues at coordinate 22,138 of NZ_JAGPXJ010000052.1, read as the reverse complement.
CGTCCGGATCGCCGTCACGGGGCGGGGCACGGTGGGCGACGTGGTGCCGGCGCTCACCGGTCAGCTGGCGCGGCACGGGATACTGCCGCGCACCCTGGTGTGCGGTACCGGGGCCTACCTCGGCGAGCTGGCCGACCCGCGCTCCCCGCTCTACGCCCACGCGCCCGACATCACGCTGTGTGTGCTGGATCCGCTCACCGTCTGGGACAAGGTCGCCGCGCCCTGGCAGCCGATCGAGGTGAGCGTCGCGGCCGAGCGGCAGCGCAAGGTGCTCGGCGAACTGGCCGAGGCGCACGGCGCCCATGCGCCGCCCGGCGCGACCCTGGTACTCAACACCGTGCCGCTGCTGCGCCGCTTCACCCACCAGCTCACCTCACTTGCCCAGCGTGCGGAACTCGGCGGGCTGTGGCGGCAGTTCAACGCAGACCTGCTGTACATGGCCCGCCCCTGCGCCGGGCTGGCCGTCCTGGACCTCGAGCCGGTCACCAGTGCGGGTGTGCGCGCGGACGAGCCACGGCTCGGCGCCTACGCCGACGCGCACTGCACCGCCGAGCTGCTGGCCGGCTACGCCCATGAGGCCGCCCACCTGATCCGCGGCCTGCGCGGAGCCGCCAAGAAGTGCCTGGTGCTCGACCTGGACGGCACCCTGTGGGACGGCGTGCTCGCCGAGGACGGGCCTGAGGGCGTCACCGCTTCCGGGTCCCTGCGCGGCGCGGCCTTCGGCACCTTCCAGCGCACCGTCAAACAGCTCGCCTCGCAGGGCGTGCTGCTCGCCGTCTGCAGCAAGAACGACCCGGAGGCCGTCACCCGGGCGCTGGCCGAACACCCCGAGTTCCCGCTGGGAGCCGCCGACTTCGTGACCGTCGTCGCCGACTGGGGCTCCAAGGCGGAGGGCGTGCACACCATCGCGGAGCGGCTTGGCATCGCCCCGGAGGCGGTCGTCTTCGCCGACGACACGGCCTTCGAGCGGGAGAGCGTGCGCGCTGGTGTGCCCGGTGCCGCCGTGGTCCCGCTGGACGGTGAGCCGGCGCTGCACCCCGAACGGCTGCTCGCGGACGGCTGGTTCGACACCCCGACGCTCACCGACGAGGACCGGCTCCGCCCGGTCCGCTATGCCCGGCGGGCGGCGCGGGAGCGTTCCGAGGCCGGTTCGAGCGACTACCGCGCCTTCCTGGCCGGTCTGGCCCTGCGGGTGGACGTCTCGCCCGCCGAGGACCACGAGCTGGCCAGGCTGGCCCAGCTCAGTCTGCGCACCAACAGGTTCAACCTGACCGGGGAGCGGCTGAGCACCGAACAGGTGCGCCAGCGCGCTGCCGCACCCGGCGCTGTGGTGCTGGCGGTACGCGCGGCCGACCGGTTCGGCGACGACGGGGTGGTCGGGGCCGTCTTCGCCCGCACGGAAGCCGGCCGGCTGTGGGTGGACAACCTGGTGCTCAGCTGCCGGGTGCTGGGCCGCGGTATCGAGGAGGCCGTGATCAACGGGCTGCTGCGGGCGGCGCGGAGCGCCGGGCTGACCGCCGTACACGCCGGCTGGCGCCCCACCTGGGCCAACGCGGCCCTGCGGACGCTGTGCCCCGCGCACGGCTTCACGACCCTCGGCGGACCGGACCCCGGCACGGCCGAGGTCCGCTTCCGGCACCCGCTGCGGCAGCTCCAGCCGGTCCCCGGGCACATCCGGCTGGAGCTGCGGCTGACCCGGGAGCAGGAACAGCAGGCCCGGGAGGAGGGGGAGGTGACGGCATGCGCACCGTCGAAGAACTGATCGAACTCGCCAACACGCACTTGGGCACGACGCTCGCACCCGCCGACGCCGCGGCGGAGCTGACCGAGCTGGCCGAGTGGGACTCCGTGCACCTGTTGCGGCTGATCGCGCTGCTGGAGCAGGAACTGGGCCGTCCGGTGCCGGTGGACGCCGTGCTCCAGGCGCGCAGCCTGCGCGACATCTGGGCCGTGGCGGTGGGCGCATGACCGCCCGCGCTCCGACCGCCCGGCAGGAGCTGCCGGGCAGGCTCGCGGTGGGCTCGCCGGGCCACCGCGCGGCCGACGTACTCGACGGCGTGGCCACACGCCTGGAGGGCTGGCATGGCGATCACCTTGGGCCCCGCGACGGACGGTCGGACGGCGGAGGCGTTCGCCCGGCCGGTGCGGATGAGCGGACCGGAGGGACCCTGGGAGCGGGTCCGTGAGGCGGTCGCGCGGCACGGCAGCGTCGTCGTGCACGGGCGGCTGGAGGAGTGGCTGCCCGACGATCTGGACGACCCGCGGCTGCGCCCGCTGCTGGGCCGGGACCACGCCCGCTTCCAGGCGATGACCCACCCTCAGGTCCGCTCCCGCTTCGTGGCGTCGCGGCTGCTGCTCAAACATGTGGCCTGTGCCGTCATCGAGGCCGCACCCGAATCGGTCGAACTGGCGTACAAGCCCGGTGGCCGCCCCTATCTGCGCGGCCTCGACCAGATCGACATCAGCCTCAGCCACACCGAGAACCTGCTGCTGGTCGGCCTCACCCGGCGCGGCTGGATCGGTGTGGACGCGGAGGCCAAGGACCGCCCGATGCTGGGCCTGGGCACCGAGAACCAGGTGTGTACGCCCTACGAGAGCCGCACGCTGGCGCAGATCGCCGAAGAGCGGCGCAACGCCGCGCTGGTGCGGCTGTGGACGCTGAAGGAGGCGTACAGCAAGGCCATCGGCCAGGGCATGCGGTTCCGCTTCACCGAGTTCGGCTTCAGCCCGCAGGACCGCAACGTGCAGGTGCTGCGGCCCGACGGGGCGCCGGGCACCGGTGAGGAGTGGGCGTTCCACACCTGCCTGGTGGACCGGGCCTACACCGTCAGCGTCGCCCTCTTCGACGCGGGCTTCGGCGATACGAGAGACACGGCGGCGGCCACGATGCTGGACGCGGGACTGATCGCGGCACTGGTGGACGAGACGGGGGAGGCGGGCGACCGTGCGGAGTGAGGCGAGCGAGGGGACGGAACTGGGCGCGGACGTGTGCGTCGTCGGCGGTGGACCCGGCGGCCGGGCCCTGGCGCTGGCGCTGACCCGGCTGGGGTGCGACGTCGTCCTGCTGGAGAAGCGCGACCCGGCCCGCGGCGGCGCCCCCGCCTTCCGGGGCGAGTCGGTCTCGCCCGACGGGGTGCGGCTGCTGGACGGGCTCGGGGTCTGGGAGCGGCTGCGGAAGGCGGCCCACCGGGTGGACCGGCTGGAGATCGAGGACGCGGGCCGCCGTGTGCTCGATGTGCGGTTCGCCGACTTCCCCTACCGCTACCGGCACCCGGTGGAGCTCGCCCAGCCCATCCTGCTGGCGGCGCTCGCCGCGCCGGCCGGCCCGCTGCCGGGGACCTGCACCGTGCTGGAGCCCGCCACGGCGGTGGGGCTGCTGGTGGAGGGCCCCGCGGTGACCGGCGTCCGGGCGAGCACCCCGGCCGGCACCGTGCGGGTGAGCGCGGCGCTGACCGTGGGCGCCGACGGCCGCTACAGCGCCGTACGCCGCCTGAGCGGGCTGGCGGAGCACGCCCGGCAGCTGCCGCTGGAGCGCGATGTGGTGTGGCTGAAGCTGCCCTTCCCCGCCGAATGGGACCGGCGCGCCTACCGGGTGCGGATCGCCGGGGACAGCCACGGCCTGTTCCTGCCCAGCACGGACGGCACGGTCCGGGTGGGCCTCAACATCCCCAAGGGCGGGCTGCGGGCGCTGCGCGCGGGCGGCCTCGGCCAGCTGCACGCCCGCATCGGCCGGTTGGCACCCGAGGCCGCCGAGGCCGCCCGCGACGGCTTGCGCAGCTGGTCGGAGACGGCGCTGCTGGACATCTTCACCACCGAACTGCCGCGCTGGTCGGCGCCCGGCGTCGTGCTGATCGGCGACGCCGCGCACACCCTCTCGCCCGTCCTCGGCCAGGGCGTCAACCACGCGCTGGCCGACGCGGTGACGCTCGCACCGCTGGTCGCCGAGGCGCTCGGCCGCGACCGGCGGGCGCACGGCCGTGCCCTTTCGGAGGCACTGCAGCACTTCCAACGGTGCCGGGAGCCGGACGTGGGCCGCTCACGCGCCCTGCAGCTGCGGCAGGAGCGGATGTTCACCCTCACCGCGCCCGCCGCGACCGCGCTGCGCCGGACGGTCTACCGCGCCCTCGACGCCAGCCCCGCCCTCCGCCGCCGGGTGCTGGCCCCCGCCTACTTCCCGGGGCAGCGGCCCGTCGCCCCGCAGGAGCAACAGGACGCCGCGAGTGAGGCGGCACCCGTATGAGCGACGCCGGAGCACGCAGCGCAGCGGCAGCGCACCCCGAAGCAGCAACGCGCACTGCAGCGGTGCAATCCGCAGCACATACCGAAGCCCCCACGCTGGCCGAGCTGCGCGCGCTGGCGCCCCTGCACGCCCGCGCACAGGGCATCCCCGCCGACCGGTGCCGCGCCGTCCTCTCCCGCATCCGCAGCGCACACGGTGGTGACGCCGACTCCTGGCCCGCCGTCTGGAGCCGCGCCGGCGACGCCCTCGCGGCGCGCGGCCGCCATCTGGACGCCGCCCGGCACTACGCGCTGGCCCGCTTCCCCTACCCGGACGGGCCCGCCCGCGAGCGGGCCCAGCGGCTGTGTGTGCGCTCCTTCGACCAGTGGCGGACCGACCGCCCCGGTATCGGCCGTGAGGAGATCGAACCGCCCTCGGGCACGGGCCGGTTCACCGCGTGGACGGCCGGGCTCAGCAGCCGGACGCCGCGCCCGCTGCTCGTGGTGTGCGGCGGCATCGTCTCCGTCAAGGAGCAGTGGGCACCGCTGCTGGCCCGCGCCGCCGCGCTGGGCACCGCCGTCGCCGTCACCGAACTGCCGGGCGTGGGCGAGAACACGCTGCCCTACGACACCGCGGCCCCCGCCATGGTCGGCGCCCTCCTCGACCACCTCGCCGACCGCGCCGAGGTGAGCCGCACCCACGCCATAGCCCTCAGCTTCGGCGGCCACCTGGCGCTGCGTGCCGCGCTGACGGACCCCCGGCTGGTGGGCGTCTCCACGGTGGGCGCACCCGTACGCCACTTCTTCACGGACGGCGACTGGCACGCCGGGATACCCGCGACCACGGTGCACACGCTCGCGCGGCTGACCGGCCGCCCACCGGCGCAGGTGCCGGCGTCGCTCGGGGAGTGGGCCCTGTCAGCGCCGGAGCTGGCCCGGCTCACCGCTCTGCCCGTCACCTATGTCGCCGCACTGCGCGACGACATCGTCCCGCTCGGCGACGCGGCGCTGCTGGCCCGGGACCCCGCCGCCCGGCGGGAACTGCTCGTACTCGACGACGAACACGGCGCCCCCGCCCATCTGGCGCGGGTCCGCGCCGTGCTGCTGGGCTCCGCCCTGCGCGGGCTGGGCCTCCACCCCGTCCGGCGAGCGGCTCTCACCACGGTGGCCGGAGTGCGCGGGGTGCGGCGCGGCCGGGTGCGGACATGAACGGCTGGACATGGCGCAGCCCGCGCGGCCGCCTGCTGAGCGGCACGGTCGGCGTGACGGCGCTGTACGCGGGCGTACGACTGGGCGGGGCCCGCAGCCGGGTGCTGTGGACCTGTGCGGTGCTGCCCGATGTCGCCCTGCTGTACGGGGCCGCCTCGGCGCCCACCTTCGATCCGCTCCCGCGCCGTGCCGTGCGGCCCTACAACGTGCTGCACTCGCCGGGTGTCCCGCTCGTCCTCTTCGGCGCCGCGCACGCCCTGGGCAGCCGCGATCTGCGCCTTGCCGCCTGCGGCTGGCTCGCCCATGTCGCCGTGGACCGCGCTTTCGGCTACGGCCCCCGGGCCCGGGACGGGTCGCGTCTGTGACCCGGGTGCGGCGCGGCCTCAGTCCCAGCTGACCGGCAGCCGGGTGAGGCGGTTGACCAGCAACCCCGTGTGCATGGTGACGGTGTCGGCGGGCACGGCCAGCCGCATGGTGGGGAAGCGGTCGGCCAGTACGCGCAGGGCGATGGCCAGTTCGGCGCGGGCCAGCGGTGCTCCCAGGCAGTAGTGGGGGCCGTGGCCGAAGGCCAGATGGGGGGTGGGGGAGGGGCGGTACGGCTCGAAGCCGTCCGCATCGGTGAAGCGGTCCGCGTCCCGGTTGGCCGAGCAGATGGCGGCGATCACCGCGCTGTTGGCGGGCAGCACCCGCCCCGCGACCTCGACCGGTGCCGTGGTGACCCGCAGCGGGCCGCCGTCCCCGATCGGGTTGATCCGCAGCAACTCCTCGACCAGGGCCGCCAGCTGCTCCTCGTCGTCCGGCACCAGCGCGAGCCGTCCGGGCTGCCGCAGCAGGGTGAAGACGGAGGTTCCCAGCACCCCGACCGTGGTCTCGTGCCCCGCGATCAGCAGCGTCATGGCCATGGTGAGGAGTTCCGTCTCGCTGAGCCCGCCTTCCTCGTCCCGCACGGTGACCAGCGCGCTCAGCAGGTCCTCACCCGGCGCGCGCCGCTTGGCGGCGACCAGCTCGCCCAGATAGGCCAGCAGCGCCCGCTTGTGCCGCAGCATCTCCTCGGGCGGGTGCGCGGTCAGCGACACCACCGCGTCGGACCAGGTGCGGAAGCGCTCGCGGTCGGCGTAGGGGACGCCGAGCAGCTCGCAGATGACGGCCACCGGGAACGGGAAGGCGAAGGCGGCGTTCAGATCCCTCGGGCCGCCGCCGTCCGCTCGGTGCGAGGCCGCCATGGCGTCGGCCAACTCCCCGGCCAGCTCGGCGATACGGGGCCGCATGGCCGCCACCCGGCGGGGGGTGAAGGCGCGGGAGACCAGCGCGCGCAGCCGGGTGTGCTCGGGCGGGTCCATGGTGAACAGGCCGCCCGCGTCGAAGGGGACGGCCGTCAGCTTCGGTGCCTGGGGCAGCACGGTCGCCGCCCGCGAGCAGCGGGGGTCGGCGAGCACGGCCCGTACGTCGTCGTAGCGGCTGACAAGGTGCCCCGTGTCGCCGCTGGGCAGGGTGACCTCGGCGACCGGTTCCTCGGCACGCAGCCGCGCGTAGGCGTCGGGGACCTCGGTGGCCGAGCGGCGCGGCGGAGGGTAGGGGCGGGCGCGGGCGGCGGAGTCCTGGGCCATGTACACACTGTTGACCTTTGACCTCGATTCGTGGTCGAGTCGGTGTCGGGCAGGACCGGACGGGGTATTCTCACGTCTTCGACCGCAAGTCAGGCAGGCCGAGTCCGCGGGGGAACTCGACGATGATCTCAGTGGTGCTCGCCGAGGACATGCACATGGTGCGCGGTGCTCTGGTGGCCCTGCTGGACATCGAGACGGACATCGAGATCGTCGCCGAGGTCGACTCGGGCAACGACATCCTGCCGACCGTGTTCGCGCACCGCCCCGACGTCGCCGTCATCGACATCGACCTGCCGGGCATGGACGGGCTGACCGCGGCTGCCGAGGTGCACCAGAAGCTGCCGAGCTGCCGCACCCTGATCCTCACCAGCCTGGGCCAGCCGGGCAATCTGCGCCGCGCGCTGGAGGCCCATGTCTCCGGCTTCCTGCTCAAGGACGCGCCACCGAGCAGGCTGGCGGACGCCATCCGCCGGGTGCGGGCCGGGGAGCGCGTCATCGACCCCGAACTGGCCCTGGACGCCTGGTCGGCGCGGGAGAACCCGCTCACCGCGCGGGAGACGGAGGTGCTGCGGCTGGCGGCCGAGGGCGAGGAGGCGGCGGACATCGCGGCCAGGCTGTTCCTGTCGGTGGGAACGGTGCGCAACTATCTGACGGCCGTCGTCATCAAGCTCGGGGCCCGTAACCGGGTGGACGCTCTGCGGATCGCCCGGGAACAGGGCTGGCTGTAGCCGTACCGGAGGCCGTGGCCGGACGGCTCGGCCGCCCCGCACGTCCCGAGGCCCCGTTCGGGGGCACCGCCCGGCCGGGCGCCGGGGGCGGGATCCGTGCCTCCAGATGGAAACAGCCGTCCTCGCGCACCTGTGCCTCCAGGGTGCCGCCGATCGCCGCCACCCGCGCGGACAGGTTGCCGATGCCGCTTCCACCCTCGTTGTCCGGCCGTGGCGTGGTCGGGTCCAGCGGGTCGGCAAGCGGCTGCACACCGTCGTTGACCAGGCGCAGCACGGCGCAGTTCGCGTCGCCGCACACGGTGATCTGACACCGGCGGACCTTGCTGTGGCGCAGGATGTTGGTGACGCCCTCGCGCAGCACGGTGGCCAGCACCGTGCCCACCGTCTCCGGGATGTTCTCCAGCGTCGTGTCCACCTCCGCCTCGATCCCGGCCGCCTCGAACACCGAGACGGCCGAGGAGATCTCGGCGGGCAGCGAGATGTTGCGGTAGCTGCGCGCCACCGCGCGGACGTCGGCCAGCGCCTGGCGGGAGATCTCCAGCACATGCGTCACCTCGTCCTTGGCGCGCGGCGGATCGGCGTCCACCAGCCGGTGCGCCAGCTCACTGCGCAGCGTGATCGCCGAGAGGCTGTAGCCCAGCAGGTCGTGCAGGTCGCGGGCGAAGCGCAGCCGCTCCTCCTCGACGGCCAGCCGCGCGATCTCCTGCTGGGCCGCGCGCAGTTGAATGACGATCTCGGACAGCTTGGTGAGCCCGTAGACGACGGCGCAGGTGGTGAGGGTGGACACCCCGTTGTAGGCGACGTCCAGCGCCGGCCAGCCGGAGGAGGAGGTGACGATCATGACACAGGCCAGGCAGCCGGCCATCCCCAGCCACGACCAGGGCTTCCGCAAGGTGAGCAGCAGTGATCCGGCCAGCAGCCCCGGCAGCCCGACCCAGGCCGTTCCCAGCAGCAGCATCGGCACGAACGTGCAGAACGCCTGCACCCCCAGTACCCAGTGCTGGCAGGCACGGCTCAGCCGCATACCCCGCTGGGTCGTACGGGCCACCTGGGTGGCGAACATCACGACGATCGCGGCGCCGCCGACCAGGATCTGCTTCAACGAGCCGCCGATGGTCAGCAGATGCAGCACGGCGGCGCCCAGAATGCCGCTGAGTGCCACGACGAAGACGGTCAGCACGATGCGGGGAGCCATGGCGGCGTCGACTCCGTACACGAGCGGTTGCCGCGCACCGGGTCGTTGCCGGTGTAAAGAGATGCGCTTGCCCCCTGAGCTCACTCCGGGCTCTCCCCTCGCCCCGCCGAAGGTGAGCACAGCATAGGCGAGGGGACCGGGTGCGACCATCGGCTAGACGAACACCGGGACGGGGTTGAGCCGGTCGTAGTCGATCGGCTCGGCACGGCGTCCGAGCCGGACCGGCACTTCGTACAGCCTTCCGGGCGCGAATCGGGCCCAGAAGTGTCTGAGCCCCGGCACGACGACCTTCACGACCGGAATCCCCAGATCGGGCCGCGTCTGATCCAGCACCAGCATCTCCATACCGTGCCGGCGCAGCAGCGCCGTGGCGTCCGCCACGTCCTCGGCCAGATCCGCGCGGGGCGTGTAGGCGTAGTCGCCGGGCCCCAGTACGACGGCCTCCGGGTCCGGTGCCAGATAGCACTGGTCGGCGAGCGTGTGCCGGGTGCACCAGTCGCGGAAGACCGGATCCTGGAAGCTGAGCCGGGTGTCCAGCACGGCGGGCAGCATCTGCGTCATCTCCGTCAGGGCCCTGCGCAGTGCCAGCGCCGGGTCCAGATGGCAGCCGAAGCCGAAGACGATGTCCTCCCGGTCCGCCCCGCCGTCGGCCGCACCGGTGCGCCGGGAGACCGCGCACATCACCGGGACGCCCAGGTCCGAGGTGAGGTCCAGCACCCAGAACTCGCGGTCGATCGCGGCGTAGGAGGCACGCATCCGGGGGACCCACTCCTCGCCGAACGACTCCGGGTCCACCTGCGGCTGCCGGGTGCGGTTGTACCACCACAGCGCCACCGCGTCGCGCTCCACCAGTTCGAGGAAGCCCTGGAGGATGGCGTCCTCCAGGCTGCTGCCCGCCGCGTTGCCGTTGGAGTCGGCGCGGGCGAAGACCGGGGCGCCGGTCTCCTGCGGGGCGGCGAAGTAGAGCATCGAGGTGGGCAGCAGCCGGTGCCGTTCTTCGGTCAGCGACCACACCGGTGTCCAGTCGACGAGCGCCTGTTCGTCGAACGGGTCGCAGACGAACTGGAACGGCGAGTGCCGCGCGTTCCACTCCCGCCGCCGGGCGAACTGCCGTTCGTCGTACAGCTGGCAGGAGTTGGGGTGCACGGCGGCCTCGCCCAGTTCGGCGTACCGCCCCGGAATGCGGGCCTCGTCACCCTGGTAGGTGCCCGAGTACCGCTCCAGCGCCTCGCACAACGCCCCCACCTTGGCGTCGAGTTCCGTGACGCCCTTGCCCGCGCTGTGGCTGCGCAGCGCCGAACGCAGGGTGTGCAGCCCGTTGCCGTGCAGCGCCGGATTGCTGCCGGAGACGAAGGCGTTGAGGCCGGTGGGGCAGCGCGGGTCACGCTGGAGCAGCCGTACGACACCGGTGACCTCTCCCACCAGATGCTCGTACCGCTCCAGCATCTGGTGGCTCGTCAGCGACCGGTGCCCGCCGCCGGTGGACACCTTCGGACGGGAGGTGAGCAGCACGGGCTGCCGGGAACGTGCGGCGACCAGCCCCGGATCGCCGCAGCCGTGGCACTGCGGCCGTCGCTCGACCGGGTGGTGGCGCCCCTCGCCGCGCAGGCTGTCGACGGTCCACACCGCCGACTGCCGCTCGTCACGGAACCCGCCCAGCCAGGTCGCCACCTGGAGCGCCAGCAGATGCAGAGCGCAGGCGCGGCTCGCGGGGATGTGGGCGCGCGGCGGAGTGACCGGCGCGGCCAGCCCCAGTGCCCGTCCCACATAGCTGTGCGCGCTCCTGTGGTGTCTGAGCCGGTGTGCGAGACAGTGCCAGCAGGCGCCCTCACCCGGCTGGAAGAACGGCCCGAGCCACGGCTCGACCCCGCCCGGCTTGGCCAGCAGCCAGGGCCGGCCGGTGCGCCGCTGGGCGGCGTCGATGTCGGCCAGCGCGGGCGCGAGATAGTCCTCGCACAGCACCACGGTGAGGGTGTGTTCTCCCTCCTCCTCCGGCTCGGCCAGCCCGATCCCGGCGGCGCGGAAGGCGTCCCGGGCGGCGCGCTGCTCCTCGCCGCCGACGGCCAGCAGCCGTACCCGCCCCGCGGACAGTCCGGCGTCGGCCTGCGTTCCATCGAGCCCGGCGGACTCCCAGAACGCCGCGGTCGCGTCCGACGGGCCGGGCTGCAGCCCGGCGCCCCGCCCGACCTCCTGCCCGGCGGGCGGGGCGAAGCTGGCGACCAGGTTGGCCTGCGTCAACTGGCCCAGGATGCTGCCCAGCCTGCCGGGCGAGAGCAGCCCGCGTGTCTCCCGGGCGAGTGCGGCAAGGTCCCGGCTGCCGTCGAGCAGCGGCGCCAGCGCGGCCACCTCGGTTCCCTCGACCGCCGTGACACCCTGCTCGGAGACGAGATAGGTGGCATCGCCGGGTACGACGGCCGGTCGCAGGTTCTTACGGAATCCCAATCTGGGAAGTTCGGTTTTCGTCTCCATTCTGTCTCCCCCGCTCTGTGCCGAGTTCGGGCGTCAAAGGGCCGTTTCAGCCGGCGAGAGGGAGCGAGTGGGAAGCTCCGGCTCGGTCGGCAGTGCGAACGTCCAGCTGTCGCAGAGAGCGGCGTGTCCGACGGCGTCGCCCGGGTTGAGGCTGGTGATCGACACCTCGGCGCCGGGCCCGGTGGGCAGCGCCGGAATACGGGTCCGCTCGTCGGTGGGGATGCCGAACTCGGCCAGCACACTGCGCGGCTCGACCGCGTAGCGCACCGCGAGCGCCGGGTCCAGGCAGCACTGGGCGGTCAGTTCGGCGAAGCGCCAGTCGTGGTCGACAACGTCCGCGGCGCCGTGTGCACGGCTGACGGTGACCTTGGCGAGCGCGTGACCTGACATCGTGACGTCTCCCGTCTGGAGAGAGGAACCCATGGCCCCCCGTGGACTCATGGGGCGACGCTGTGTGGGGAGTGGCCCGATCGTGTGGGTCCGGTGCGCACCAGCAGTGTGAGTGGGACCCCGGGCGAGGGCCAGTGGAGGCTTCACGACCCTCCATGTGAAAAACTCACGGCCCTCCCCGCCCGATCTTCGCGCCGAGATCGTGAGTTGCTCACTGTTGCGCGGCGCGGACGGCTGCGATTCTCCAGACCGTACGTGGTGAGAGGTCGGCGACAGATGTCGATGACACCGGCCGGCGACACCTTCGCCACCTTCAGCGACCTTTTCAGCGGGAACCGCCAACGGGGAGGCCCCAGATGCGCATCAGGGTGCTGGGAACTCTGCACGCCGAGACGGCGGGCGTCTCGATCGCGCCGAGCGCGGCCAAGCCGCGGCAGATCCTGGCCCTGCTCGCTCTCCAGAGCCGGCACATCGTGCCGGTGTCCGACCTGATGGAGGAGGTGTGGGGCGCCGGGCCGCCGCGCAGCGCTCCGACCACGCTCCAGACCTACATCCTGCAACTGCGCCGCAGGCTGCGCGCCGCGCTCGGCGATCCGGGGCCGCTGCCCGGGACCGGCACCGCTGCCCGCGACCCGTACGCGCCCAGCGACAAGGACATCCTGGCCACCCGGCACGGCGGCTACCAGCTCGAGATCGCCGACAGCGACGTCGACGCGCTGGAGTTCGCACAGCTGACCCGCACCGGGCACGCCGCCTACGAGGCGGGCGACATGGCCAAGTCCTCGCGACTGCTGGAGGCGGCGCTCGCACTGTGGCGCGGGCCCGCGCTCGCCGACCTCCCGCACGGCAGGCACCTGTCCATCGAGGCCACCCGGCTGGAGGAGAGCAGGCTGGGCGCGCTGGAGCGACGCATCGACGCCGACCTGCACATGGGACGGCATCGCGAGGTGCTGGGCGAACTGTGCGCACTGCGCGGCCGCTATCCGCTCTACGAGAACCTGCACGCGCTGCTGATGGTCGCCTTCCACCAGGACGGCCGCTCCTCGGACGCGCTGATCGCCTTCCGGCGGCTGCGCGGCACCCTCGTGGAGGAGTTGGGCCTGGAGCCCTCGCCCCGGATCGACCGCCTCCACCAGGCCATTCTCCGGGGCGAGGACGCCTTGGACGCCTGGCGCGGTACGGGATCGGGCGAGGCCGCCGGCCTCGCGGGGTGATGCGCCCGCCCCGGGCCCGGTCCACCCCGCTTCGAGCTGTCGTCCAGTGCCGGTCGTGAGGATCTGGCCCTTGACGACCGGCCCCGTCACGGGGACGGGGGAAGGGGGGAGGGATGAACGCGTATCTCGCGGCACCTCCCGGAAGACGGCCGACGGACGCCCCGCCCGCGGGAGAGGCGCTCGCCGGTGCCGGACTGCGGCTGTTCTGCTTCCACCACGCGGGTGCCGGCGCGCTCACCTTCGCGCGCTGGCGCCGCGGATTCGACCCCGCCGTGTGCGTACTGCCCATCCGGCTCCCCGGCCGGGAGACCCGGCTGCGTGAGCCCCGCATCACCGACGGGCGCCTGCTGCTGGACGAACTCGACGCGCAGCTGGGCCCGCTGCTGGAGCAGCCCTACGCGCTGTACGGGCACAGCCTGGGGGCCCTGGTCGCCTACCGCTTCGCCCAGCGGGTGCGGCGCGCGGGCCGCCCGGCGCCGGTGCTGGTCGGGTTGGGCGCCTGCCCCCCACCGCACCTGCCGACGCCGCTGACCGACCAGTGCGAGATGCCCGACGCGGCACTGCTGGCCGCACTCGACCGCTACGGCACACTGCCCGGGTACCTGTTCGAGCGCCCCCACTGGTTGCGCACCCTGCTGTCCACCATGCGCGACGATCTGCGCCTCGCCGCCAGTCTGCGCGCGGTCGGCGGCGCGGCGGAGGCGGAACAGGACGCGCCGCTCGACTGCCCCGTGCACGCCTTCGCCGGCACCCGGGACGAGGCGGCCCCGCCCGCCGCGGTCGCCGAGTGGCGCCGCTGGGCGAGCGGCCCGTTCGCCCTCCACCGCGTGCCCGGCGGCCACTTCTTCGTCCGCGACACCGCGCTCCTGGAACTGCTGGCGGCCCAACTGCGCCGCACCGGTTTCCCGGAGCGCGCCTCGCACCTGTCCGAGACATCCATGTAGTCCTACACAGCGCACCAACGCACCCGAAGGGAGCGAGAGATGGACATCAGCGTGCTGGGACCCTGCAGGGTCGTCCAATCGGGGGTCTCCGTCGTTCCGACCGCGGTCAAACCGAGAAAGGTGCTGGCCCTGCTGGCCCTCTATCCGGACCAAGTGGTCTCCGTCGCCTCCCTGGTGGAGGAGTTGTGGGGGGAGGCCCCGCCGCGCAGCGTCCAGACCACACTGCAGACGTACGTACTGCAGCTGCGCAACCTCATCGCCGCGGCGCTGGGCGACCGGCTCCCGGCCGACCTGCCGAACGGCGCCAAGAGCGTGCTGATCACCGAGTCCGGCGGCTATCTGCTCGACACCCAGGGCGGAATGGTCGACGCCCTGGAGTTCGAGCGGCTCTCCGGCGCCGGACACCGGGCACTGGAAGCGGGCGACTTCGTGGGGGCCTCCGCGTCCTTCCGCCGGGCGCTGGAGCTGTGGCGCGGTCCCGCACTGGTGGATGTGCAGTGCGGCCCGCTGCTGGAGATCGAGGCGACCCGGCTGGAGGAGTCGCGGCTGGGCATTCTCAACCAGCGCATCGAGGTGGACCTCACCCTGGGCCGGCACCACGAACTGGTCGGCGAACTGTCCGGGCTGGCCGCCCAGCACCCGCTGCACGAGGGCATCCAGGCGCAGCTGATGCTCGCCCTCTACCGCTCGGGCAGACGCGGCAACGCGCTGGAGGTCTACCAGCGGCTGCGCGGCGTCCTCTCCCGGGAACTGGGCCTGGACCCCTCACCCGATCTGCAGCGACTCCAGTGCGCCGTGCTCGACTCGGCGGTCGAGCTGGAGTTGAGCGGCGCCGCCCGGGAGGCGGCCTTCAGCGGCAGCGGGGGGCCGCTGAGGGCGCTGCGCGGCGGCTGAGTCCCTAGCGGGCCAGCACGGCGTCGGCCGGGAGGGAGCCGCCGGCCGACGTCAGATACCGCACCCGGCAGCCGCCCGGCCGTCCGGCGAACAGCACAGGGCTGAGCACCGGCGCGGCCGGTACCGTCCAGGTGTCCGTACCGTCGCCCATCCGGAGCGGGTACGGCGCCGGGCGTATGTGCTCCTGCACCACGCTGTCCCCCTGACCGAAGGCCTGCCGCACCGCTGCCGCCCAGGTGCTCTCGTCGGTCCGGTGACCCGCCAGCACCGGTCCGGCACCGGCGACCGCCGGTTTGAGCACGAACCGTTCGCGCTCCGCCAGCAGCAGTCCGGGCAGCTCCCTTTCGCCGTCGTGCCACCGGGTACGGCCCGCCAGGGTGATCCGGGTCCACGGCAGCCCGCGTTCCACCAGGGCACGCTCGCCCCGCGTCATCCAGGGCAGCCCCTCGGAGACCAGGGCCAGCGCCCGTTTGTCGGCCAGCAGCCCGCTGCTCAGCGGCGGCAGCAGCAACGTCCCGGCGCGCTGCGTGTCCCGTAGGGGGCCGAGGTCCGCGCCGGCGGCCCGCCGTGCACTGCCCAGCAGGCCCAGTGCGTAGCGCAGTCCGCCCGGGCGGCCGAGCGCGCCCGGCAGGTCGGCGGGGGCCAGGAGATCGGCCGCGAAGCCGTGCTCGGTCAGGTCGTGCACGTCCTGCGGGTGGAAGCCCGGCCCGATCAGGGCCACGGTGCGCGGCAGCCCCCGGTGTGCGCACACCTCGGCGAGCGCCTCTGCGCGCACGGCCCGCGGGTCGTGGCCGAAGAGCGGCCCGTCCTGCGGCGGGGTGCGCGTGTGCAGCCGGGCGGAGGTGAGCATCCCGGTCCTCCGCGCTCCGCCGAGCGCTCCGCCGGGGTCCAGGCCCACAAGCCGCGGCCCCGTCTCGTCGACCAGGAAGTCGGCGCCGGCCAGCAGGGCGCAGTGCTCGCTCTCCGCGGCCTCCAGGCCCGAGTGGGGCGGATGGTCGGCGGGGTCGGCGCCCAGCGCGACCAGCCGCTCCGGCCAGGTCGGGGCCAGTGCCAGCACGGCCCGGCGCACCAGTGCCAGCAAGGCGGCCGTCGTGTCGAAGAGCTCGTCGTAGCGGCTGCGCGGCAGCACGAACGGCCCGGTGGGCAGCGGGCGGGTGCCGGGCCGGTGCGAGGCCGCCGTCATGACCGCCGCCCCAGCGGGGCGAGCGCCCGGGTGAGGACGGCGTGCAGCTCGTCGACGGAGTCCGCGTACCGTGCCGACGCCGGCGGCACGGGGGCGCGTTCGTCCATGCCGTACGAGCCGGTGCCGTGCACCACCACCTCCGGCTCGGTGACCAGGCCCCGGTCGATCGCGTTCAGGACGCCGGTCATGGCCATCACCAGCGACCACTCGCCCAGCCGTGCCGGGTCGGCGGGGAGTTCGACACCCGCCGGGCGCAGCATGGCGCGTACGGACGGATAGCGGGCCAGGCACTCGTAGCGCGAGACGACGATCCCGTCGCCGCCGTGGGTGCGCACGAGCGAGCTCACTTCCCGTGCGGTGCCCGGGGCGCGGGTGAAGAAGGTGGGGTCCAGGACCTCCTGGGGGTGGTGGGCCGTGTGCGGGAAGTGCGGATCGAGCCCGTCAATGGGCTGCCGGTGGACGCCGCGTGCCCGGTCGTGGACGTACGGCGGTACGCCTTCGCGGGAGAACGAGCCGGTCAGCAGATGGAGCACCAGGTCGGGGGTGCGCAGGTGCTGTACCAGCAGATAGCGCGGTGCGGCGGCCCCGGGTGCGTCCTGCGGCTCCACCAGTGTGCTGCCCAGCCGGTGCCCCAGCAGACCCGATCCGGTGGCGACCGCCTGGGCGTGCAGCCGGCCCCGCACGTCGGCGGCGCCGAGCGCGTCGTGTTCGACGAACGCCCGCAGCGCGTCGGCGGCCCGGTGGTCGACCGGGTCGCTTACGTGCCACAGGTCGGTGCCGGTCGCGGTGCGCAGGCTGTGTGCGCGCTCCCGGCAGTAGGCGGCGGCCAATTCGTGCACCGCGGCCGGCTCCGATCCGTGGTAGACGACCAAGGGATTGCGGCGGCGCAACTGGGGGTGCCGGGCCAGCGGCGAGTCGGCCACCTTGTGGCGGGAGCAGGCGGGCACCAGAGCGACCACACGGATCTGGTCGGGGTGGGCCAGCCCGCACCGTTGGGCGCGCAGCACCGCCTCGCGCAGCGCCGTCGCCGTGTTGCCGGACGAGGGTGCCAGCAGCGTGATCCGCCGGCCGGTGCGCCGCACATGCTGCACGGCACGCGCGACGACCAGCAGCGCCCCGGCCGGCTGCGCCGGGTGCGCCCGGGGGTCGCCGCGCAGGTCGAGCAGGTGCAGCCGGGTGCCGCGGTGGTCCGGCAGCCGCGTGACGCGGGCGGTCGCGGCGGACAGCAGGTCGCGCAGCGGCCCGTCCAGGGTGGGGAGTTCGCCATCCGGGGTGAAGACGGCGGCGTCCCGTGGGGGAGCGGGTGCCGGGGCGGCCGTGCGCTCGTGCAGGGCGCGCACCAGGGCGCGGACGGTCTCCCAGCGCTCGGTCAGCGGTCGCACCGTGGGCGCCGTCCGGTCGCGGGACACGGTCGCCCGCTGCCCGGCCCCCGCCCCGGCTCCGGTCGCGGCGGCGCCCGCGTGGGCGGGAAGGCCGGTGAGTGCGTCGCGGACGGTGTGCGCGGTGAGAGTCATGGACGTCCCCCTCCTGGTCCGGTCGGCCCGCTGTCCGGGCCGCCCTCTCGACACCCCGTCCTCGTCCCCTTACGCTGAAATCACCGTCATGAGCTGACATGCACGACATCGGTGATTCCTCGGAAATGCGGCGGTGAGCCGCAGGGAAAGGTAATCCGGCGGGGTCGAGCGCCGGTTGAAGCCGGTCGGACCCGACCCCACCCGCGCCCGAGGAGTCGTCATATGACCCAGCCCTCCATGCCCGTGCTGGAATCCGTCACCCGCTCGTGGCCCGATATCGAGGCGGCGCACGAGAGGGCCACGGGCGCCGGTGCCGCGCTGCTGCACGGCCGCACCGAACTGCTGGCGGTCCTCACCCGGCTCGCCACCTACGCCAGTGCCCGCGACGAACTGCTGCGCTCACTGCGCGCGGTGGCCGGAGCTCCCTGGGAGCTCGCCCGCACCGGGGTGCCGCAGTTGTCCCGGCTCTCGGTCGTGCTTCCGCAGCACACCGCTCTCTACTCCTATGTCCGCCACTGCCTGGTGCCCGCCCTCTACTGCGACGAGGTCGTCGTACGCCCCACGCCCCGCATCCGCGAGACGGCGTACGAGGTGCACCGGACCGTCAGCCGCGGGCTCGACCCCGAACTGGCCGCGCGCATCCGGTTCACCGACGCCGCCCAGCGCGACTTCGCCCCGGTGTGCGCCGCGTCCGACGCCGTCGTCTTCACCGGTTCCGCCGAGACCGGCAGACAGCTGATGACCGAGACCGGGGACGGCCCGCTCTTCCTCCACTTCGGATACGGGCCCAACCCGCTGATCGTCGGACCGCGCGCCGAACCGGCCGCCGCCTGCCGTGCCGTACTGCGTGCCCGGCTGCACAACTCCGGGCAGGACCGGCTCTGCCCCGATGTGCTGTTCGTCCACCGGCTGCGGCTCAACGCGCTGGTCGAGCAGTTGCGCGCGGAGCTGTCCGTGCTGACGGTGGGCGCCCGGCGCTGGCCCGACACCGCACTGACCGCGCTCACCTACGGGGAGGCCGTCGAAGGCGCCGCCCGCTTCCTGGCCGAGCACGCCGACCGGGTGGTGGCCGGCGGCGGCACCGACCCCGAACGGATGCAGGTCGAACCCTCCCTCCTCGTCTTCGACGAGGACCCCGGCTTCCACCCGCCCCAGCTGGCCGGACCCCTGTTCTGCGTCGTCCCCTACGAGGACCCGGAACTGCTGCGCGCCTGGGCGCGGCACCCCCTGGAGCTGGAGCGCGGCATGTACGCGGCCGTACTCGGCGAGCCCCGGCTGACCGGCCGCACCCTCGGCACGGCCGTCGTGCTGCGGGACGCCACCCCCTTCGACATCGAGGACGGCAACCAGCCCTTCGGCGGCTACGGGGTGCGGGCCGCCGGAGTACGGCGGGAGGGCCGGCTCATCGGCAGACCGCTGCTGCTGTCGCACGAGGCCGCGCAGCGCCGCACGGTGATCACGGGGCCGCTGCGGTAGCCGTTCGGGGTGCCCTGCCCCGAGGTCCGCAGGCTGCGGTCCTCCTCCAGCCGTTGTCCGGGAAGTGCCCCCAGTGGCTGGTCGCGCAATTCCCCGCGCCCTTCGAGGCACGGATCGAGCGGGGCTGTAGAGGCCGCTGGCACGCTGCCCGGCAGGCCCGCCGACCGACCGGGGCGGGCTGCTCCACACCTTCCCGAAGGAGGCCGACGGTGGCACACCGGACGCTCATAGTGGCGCGGATGGAGCCGGGCAAGGCCGACTCCATCGCGCAGATCTTCGAGGAGTCGGACGCGACCGAGCTGCCCCACATGGTGGGGGTGGCGCGGCGGACGCTCTTCACCTTCCACGACCTGTACTTCCACCTCGTCGAGGCGGACGAGGACATCACCCCCAATCTCTACCGCGCCCGCAGCCACCCCCTCTACGACGACATCAACACCCGCCTCGCGCAGTGCGTGTCGCCCTACGACCCGAACTGGCAGGAGCCCAAGGACGCGATGGCGAACCCGTTCTACGTATGGACGAAAGACTCAGGGAGGACCCGGTGAGCGAGTTCACCCAGCGCGAGCTGGCCGAGAAGCTGCAGGAGTGCGCGGGCGAGGCCGAGTACGCCGACGGCTGCGACATCGCCGACGAGGCGGCCCTGGACGTGCCGTTCCTCGAACTCGGCTACGACTCGCTCGCGCTGCTCCAGGTGACCGGTGTCATCAAGCGCGAGTACGGCGTCGAACTGTCCGACGACGCCGTGGTGGAGGCGGAGACGCCCCGGCTGCTGCTCAAGATGATCAACGCCAACCTGCCCGATGCGGTATGAGCGCCGCCGGCCCGGAAACCGGTGTGCTGCCCGCGCCGGGGCTCGCCGGCAAGCGCGTCCTGGTCACGGGCGGCACCCGGGGCATCGGCCGTACCACGGTCCTGGCCTTCGCCCAGGCGGGTGCCCGGCTCGTCGTCGCCCACCGCACGGCCGGTGACGACGCGCGCACCCTGACCGAGGCGCTGGCGGCGACCGGCGCCGAACACCACCTGGTGCGCGCCGATGTCACCGCCTCGCAGGACGCCGCCCGGCTCGCCGAGGAGTGCGGGGCGCACCTGGGCGGCCTGGACGTGCTCGTCAACAACGTCGGTGTCGACGGGCACAGCAAGTTCGCCGACCTGGACGAGACCGAATGGCACCGGCTGATGGACTCCAACGTCACCTCCGCCTATCTGGTCACCCGTGCCGTCCACGAGCTGCTCGCGGACGGCGCCTCGATCGTCAACGTCGGCGCCTCGGTCGCGCTGCGGGGGCGTGCGCTGGGCACCCACTACTCCGCCTCCAAGGCGGCACTCGTCGGATTCGGCCGGGCGCTGTGCAAGGAGGTCGGCAGCCGGGGCATCCGCGTCAACACCGTCGCGCCCGGCGTCACGGCGACCGACGACGAGCCGGGCGCGGGATTGCCGCCGCAGCTCGTCGAGCGCCTGGCGGGAATGACGGCGCTGGGCCGGCTGGGCACCGCGGCGGACGTGGCCGGCGCGGTCCTCTACCTCGCGGGCGACACCTCCCGCTACATCACCGGCGCCACGCTCACCGTAGATGGAGGAATCTGATGCCTTACGCGGCGATCACCTATCGGGTCAAGCCCGGTCATGAGGACGAGATCGCGGAGATCTTCGCCAACTTCGAGCGCGTCGACACCCCCGACCTGCCCGGCGACGAGGGCCGGGCCGCCGGACGGCTGCTGGGCACCGGCGTGTTCATCAAGGACGACGTGATGGTGCGCGTCATCCACTACGAGGGCGACTTCGCGGCCGTCGGCAAGCACATGGCCCAGCAGAAGGGCGTCCACCTCCTGGAGGAGAAGCTCCAGCCCTACCTCGCGGAGCAGCGCGACACCGCCTCCCCCCAGGCGTTCGCCGCCTACTTCCGCGACGCCACCATGCGGTCCATCGCTCAGCTGACCGTGGACACGCACCCGGCCGGGAGCTGAACCGATGGGGGTGGACGCTGTCCTCGGGGTGGCCGTTCTCCTCGGCAGCGGCGTCACGGCGGGGGTCCTCTTCGCCGTGGCGCTCAGCGTGCTGCCCGCGCTGTTCGCCATGGAGACGGGAACCTATGTGCACGCGCACAAGCTGCTGGGACGCAACTGGGACCCGACCATGCCCGTCGTCGTACTGACCTCCACGGTGCTGGCCGCCGCCCTCGCCTTCGTCGCCGACGACCCCTCGGCCCGGGTGCTGTTCGCCGTCGCGGCGGTGTTGTTGCTGGGCGTCTCCGCCGTCTCCCACCTGGCCAACGTTCCCATAAACCGGCGGGTCAAGGCGGTGGCCGACCCCACCGCGCTGCCCCACGACTGGGAGGACCCCCGCCCTCTCTGGCGCCGCTGGCACCTGCTGCGGACCGCGCTGTCTCTTGTCGCCCTGGTGCTGAACGCTGCAGCGGTGGCGGTGCTGTGACCCGCAGGAGGGAAGCGCCCCGTCAGGGGGAGGGAGGGCGGTGCCCACTCATCACCGCGAGACTCTCGTCGCGGACCGGGTGCGAGGTGTCGCGGTCGGGGCGGTAGGGGGCGAGTTCGGGAACGGGCGCCCGGCCGGTGAGCTCCTGCGCGGCGAGCGCGCCGAGGAGGGGAGCGAGCGTGACGCCGCTGTGGCTGACGAGGGTGTAGAGGCCGGGGGCCCGCGGGTGCGGACCGGCCAGTGGGAGGCCGTCCTCGGGGACGGGGCGCACGCCGATGCGGGTGCCGCCCAGGGCGCGGAAGGCCGGAAGGACCGCGGAGCACCGGGTGAGCAGCTCCGCCTCGGCGGGGACAGGGGTTGCCGAGGTCGGGTCGAGGAGGGCGTCGACGGGCCAGGAGATGGCGCAGGCCCGGTTGCCGGGGGCGGGGCGCAGATCGACGCCGGGCGTGGCGACGATGGCGCGCAACGGTCCGGGCAGCGGAGTGGACTCGCCCACCAGGCCGGGGATCTGCCGCAGCGGCAGCCGCACCCCGGCCAGTGCGGCGATGTGTCCGGCGTCGGGACCCGCGCAGTTGACGACGTGATCGGCCTCGAAGCGCCGGCCGCGCGCCTCGGCTCCGCACACGCGCTCGCCGTCCCGCAGCAGTGCGGTCACGGGGCTGTC